>JAGWZD010000327.1 GCA_018968995.1 Bdellovibrionales bacterium | reverse complement strand
TTCGGACGACAAATGCAGGAACACCCTCTGAACTAGATTTTAAACTGGCAAGCGATACGGCCGTAGCCACGGGATCCGCGCCTAGGGTCAGCCCCCCCACACCGTCCATCTGCCCTAAAATTCCTGCCTTTCCTAACTCTTCAATAGCCAGCGTTCCGATAAGTTCAGCACCTTTCGCAGACAAAGTAGTGGTCTTCAAGTCGATATAAAAAGAGGACTTCTGACCCGAGGAAAGAGTGAAATCCCCTTCTCGGTAGCTTCTCTTTAAAACAATCTCAATTAACTGTGCTCTTTGATCCATAATGAAAGGTCAGCAAACGCTTTCTCTTTTTGAGTTTCATTAAAAGACTCATGAAAAAAACCTTCATAAGTTCGAATACGTTTTCCAGGCTGCTTCAACTGCGCCGCGAAACTCAGCGCACGCTGAGCATCGACAACCCCGTCAGCCAGCGGAATAATAAACTGAGTGGCGGCCTCGACGAAATTTCGAGAGATGGCCTTCTTCATCGATTTCTGAAGCTCAGTGAAAAACCTCGCTGTCGCCTTTCCGTGCACAAGTCGATCGGAAGTATAAGCTTTGATGACTTGAGGATCATGCGAAATGAGCGTCGGATCCAGGCCGGTCTCTAGTTGAATCGCCCCCAAAATTCGAGATAGCGCATGACCCGCAACACGCTTTGGAAAGGGGACCTTAAAGTTAAGTCCTAAAAGAGGTGCGCTAAATGTGGCGCTCTGAAACGCTAATTCAGGATGCTCTTGTGCCAGAAGCAGAGAAATCAATCCGCCCATGCTGTGTCCGAAAAGATGAGCCTGAACTTTTGCTCCGCGTGAGGACCACTGCTGACAAACCCGCTCCACAAATTGCCGAGCGTCCTGAACATAAAGATCAAACCGTTCGACGTGACCTCGAACCCCCTCAGATCGACCATGACCGCGATGGTCCATCGTGGCCACCACATCAATCACTTCCGATAAAAAGTGAGGGAAGTGCAAGTAACGCCCGCAATGCTCGCCCTGCCCGTGAAAAACGAAGAGAATTTTGACTGCTGGCGCCGACCCGTCAGGTGGAACCTCGAATCGACTATGCTGAACCGAAAAAAGATTGAGCTTGCCGTCTGAAGATGGCGCTGTCTTCCATTCTGTTTTCCAGTTTAACGGAAGCTCTGGGAAGCCTACTGGCAACCCATGAGCTAGCCCCTGCATTTTCAAGTCGATCATTTTCGTGTTTCGTTTGATTCAATGTAAGCTTCAATACAGCTTCGTGACCGATCAGACAGACCATCAAAGCGAAAGCTAAACCCTCGGCCATCTTCCAGTAGGCGAACAATTTCACCTTCGGCCACAAAAGATTCGATCTTCTTGCCGGCTGCCGTCACGGGAGCACTGATATTCAACTTAAGTCGTGATCCCACAGGACCCGGTAGGTCGCGGGTTAAAACCTGCATCCCACCCACGCTGACATCACGACAGACGGCAGCAAACACTTTGCCCCCAGTCGCCATTAAACCCCGGGCTACCACTGGCACGCGAGGAGACTTTCGCTTCTCTGCCCGCTTGGTGGTTCGCGCAGACTTCGCTTCCGACACGCTCTCTTTGAATGAATCCAGGCGCTTGATTTTCTCCCAGCCTGCCATTCCATCTTTCCAGATGTGAACCTCGCCATGAATTTTCCCAATCCTCAGAAAGCGGTGAATATCTTCCTCAGTAAATGGACCGAACTGAGAGTCATTATAATAGAGATACCAGCTCTGAGCCGGTTTTTTAGGCACGGGTGGCGGTGCGCCTGCGCTTGCAGCGCTTCGATGCACTTCGACCTCGATGATTTTGTTGGGCTCGGCTGGGACTGCTGCTTTGAATTCTTCAATATCGCAGAGTCGCATCCATTTAGACTGACCCTTTCGCCATCCGTAATGCGCCCATGTTAGTTCCGACTTTGCTATTCGTGCGACAATCTCGCTCGCCGAAAGAGGACCCAGCCATTTTTCGTGATCTATTGCCACGAACCAAATGGCTTGATCTCCTTTGGAAGACAGGAACACGTTCTCGGTGTTTTCCATACCCTCACGAGTGTAAATGAGGTTCACCAAATTCGTCTAAACTTTCGACACCTGAAAACCCCCTCACGCAGGCCCAGCCCCCCACGCTGACCGAACAGCTCCCCGGCTGTCCTCGTAAGATATTGTAATTATTGATTATATTATATAACGCGAGACGCCAAAAACTGGCATTAAGCTTGCGTTAGCTCTCCCTTGAGAGAGAACCTTTTATGAAGAGACCTGTACAACCCTCTTGTCTAAGTTTTCGCAGACGGATCAGCGTGCTGAAAGCCGTTCTTATCCCCGTGTTTGCCTTGAGCCTGGGTGCATGCGGAAAACAAAGCTTTGAAACCATCAGCACGGCTTCAGTGTCTGAGGCGCCCGGCTATTTTACCCTAGCCCCCAAAGTGGATATTCTTCTAGCTCAAGATAACACCGGATCCATGAAGGAAATCTATCCCCAGATTGGCTCGGAAGTTCCGAAGTTTTTAAATAACCTCGCCAACTCCGGTTGGGATTACCACTTTGCAGCGATCCCACTCACCCCTCATCGTAGCGGAGCGCTGTTCAATCAAATTGTGGCCTCGAAACACGATCGAAACTGGGGAGAAAGCCAGTGGATACAGCCTTATCCTGGCGCTGCTTTTGGTGACCTTGACCCGAGCCAGATTCTTGCTAATTTTTTTAAGATCCCAAGCGCTTACACC
>JAGWZD010000013.1 GCA_018968995.1 Bdellovibrionales bacterium | reverse complement strand
AAAACACGGATGGTTAGATGTCCGATAATCAGTACGGTGATTAGTGCTCCAGTTTGTGGCAGATAATTTATCCACGCTACGGCTGGAAGAAGGCCTACGGATTTAAATGAAACGGTAAGCAATCCAAGCAGGGACGGAATAGGAACAATAGGAATGCAGAAGTAGTCTTTTGTTTTTCGTCTAAACACGAAATGAACTGCGTCTAGCGCTATTACCAAGGTCGTAAAGGTCAGCGCTAAATGTGTCAGCATGACCGAACGTTGATATGAAATGGTAAGTGCTGCTACAAATAGAGCAGCACCAATCCAAGAGAGAACGTTGTAGATCTTTTTAAAAGGCGTAGCTCCATTGATTTTCTCTTCCGTCAATATGAGCATTTTACCGAGCGCAATAAGGAAGAGCGCCCCTCCCATTGGGACGAATCGAATGCGGAAAAAGTAAGAAATAATCGGAATGAAGGTTTGAGGAAGCCAGTTCATACTTCCCAGAACGAACGTTAGACCAAAAGAGAATGAGCAAATCCCTATGTAGAACTTATCCTTGCGCAAAATTCCTACAATTAGGGAGAAAGTTCCAAGCATGATTAGTAAGCCGTAGTGAATTGCCAAGAGCCAACTGTCCGTTTCTCGATGTGTAATCAGCTCACCCATGGATTCGAAGGTAATCGGAACTTGAAGAGATGTTTCGCTTCGGGCAACCAGAAATACATCCCTGTCAGGTGGCAACTCTAACGCTGAAAAATGATGTGACCTAGACTTCGGATAGTCCGGTTCGCTCCGAGCAATTTCACCAATTGTTTTAGAGAGCGTTAGGCTTCCCCTGTCCGAAATATAAATTCTTACTTCGCTGAGTGGGTATCGGATGCTGACAATAGGATGAGAATAGCCACTAGTTAAAGTTTTTAGACAGTCTCTCGGAATTCTAATGGCTAAAGTCTTTGTCGAATAACCGTAAGACAAAGTTTTGGGAGGAACCGGAGACCATGAAAGAGATGCGTGATTCTTCTCGAACGATTCAAAGGAATCGGTGAGCGCTGATTGGGCGCAAAGATCGAGACCAGGCTCAAGAGAGAAAGCAGCGATTGGAAAGTAAAAGAATAGCGCTACAAGTGCTAACCTAAAAAGAGACTTCATGAATATGATCTCCCCTCAGGTGATTCTTCTCGTACAAGTGAACTTGCCCGCCCTTTTTAACAGTAATTACTGTTGAGACGACAGTTTGATATTTTGAAGCAGATATATTGACGAATGCTGATGACAAAAAAGTTTCAATGGTTGGAGGGTACCCAGTGGTCGGTAAAAGATTGTCAGGCAGCCTCTCTTGTTCTGCTAAGAGGTCAAAAGAAGTCGAAACTAACTCTTGCTCTGATCTAAGAGATTTCGTCGCTGTTTTGAAATTAGATTCTATTCTGCGAGCCTTTTCCCATTGCTGATCGATAGAATTGTTTGAGAGCCCGAGTATAGGCGCTTCGAAGGATCGTTGAATTGATTTTAGCGAGGAAAAAACATTGATCGTCGTGTCAGCGCCACCAACGACGAGATTGAACGGATTATACTCATCAGGGACTAGTCCGTTAAAGTACGAGGACAGGTCTTTTCGATAAGAAAGCACTTCTATGGGGAGCACCCCTCGGCTTTTAGGTTTCTTCGGTTGATTTGGACTGGTTCTAATATTCAAGACAGCAGCAAATTGGCCCACTTTATTAACGGCCAACCAAGTCCCTCCGCCCACCAAGTCAGTTCCGAAGATTAGGCTTTCTCCGTTCGACGTGTGTACTGCCGCCTTTTCAAAAGGACGATTCAAAAACTCATCTCTGTTATGAAGAATCACTAAGGCAGTGTCAGGCGTCGGGTTGCGACTAATCAATAAAACACACATCTTAGTCGCCCTTCTTTTCAGCTTCTTCGAGGTTGCTTAGGTAGTGTGTTTTAATCGTCGAAACAGCTGAGCGTGCGGAGTTTCTCATCTCTTCGAAGGAAGTCTTTTCTTCGTCTGCTTCTGGAACCTTAAGCAACGACAGAAAGAGTTCAAGGCGAGAAATCGCTGAATTCAAATCATGGAGTGTTCGGGGATCTAATGGAGACTTCATTGCGAGGCCTCCATGAAACCAGATAAATTACGAGAAATTTCTAGTTTATCCAATCTACGATACAGAGCCGATTTTGACATTCCCAAGGACTCAGCCGTGCGAAGAACATCGTTGTTGAAAGTGTTAAGAGCGAAAATAAGGAAATCACGTTCTCCTTTGGCGATGGCCTGCTTGTATCCAGTGGGTGTAATGTAAGAGATGCTAGTCTTGAGCCCGGGACGGAAGCCAGATTCATAATCTTGTGGCCGGCGTCGTGAGTCCGGAGCTACGTCCGAAAGCAGTATTTTTGTTCTGTCACTGCGAGAAGCTAAGGCGTGAGCCCTTTCAATACGGTTCTTTAGTTCACGTACATTTCCATTCCATTTTTCCTTACAAAGCTGCTCAAGTGCATCTTTCGCGAAAAAGTAACGAGCTCCGCCTATTTTATGTAGCAAATGGCTGGCGATGTCGGGAATGTCCTCTGGTCTGTCCCTGAGCGGAGAAGTAAATATTTCTGCACTGTTGATTCTAAAGAGAAGATCTTCTCGGAATTCACCCTCTGAAACTCGGTTTCGCAGATCGCGATTGGTTGCAGAAATTACTCTAAATTTCGAATGTCGTTTTTCATTTGAGCCGACACGATAATACTCACCGTCTTGGAGCACTCTTAGCAATTTCGACTGCACATCTAAAGGCAGTTCGCCAATTTCATCGAGGAAAAGATCTCCACCATTAGCTAATTCAACTTTGCCAACCTTGTCCGTCGCTGCTCCAGTGAAAGATCCCTTCGTATGTCCAAAGAGTTCGCTCTCAATTAGCGTTTCTTGAAATGCGGCACAGTTTAGTGTGATGAAAGGACGAGTTCGGTCGCCATTCGCAAGATGCAGAGCCTTGGCTATGAGTTCTTTGCCGGTGCCCGTCTCTCCGGTGATAAGAACGTTGACCTGGCTTGGACCAAATGTCTCGATTTCCTCCCGAATTTCGATAAGGGCGTTAGATTTTCCAACAAGCTCGCTCGAAAAAAAGTCATCTGCTAAGCGTTCGGCATTTCTACAGCGCTGCTCAATTGCAAGCCGACCTCTAGCAACCAAAATGCGCCCTAGTAAATCTTGTTGGATGTGAGGAGTTTTCACTAAGTAGTCTGATGCGCCCAGATCTAAGGCTTCGACGATCGACTCATCCGTTGGATCAGAAGTTAGAACCAACACAACACAATGGGGATTAGCCATCTTAAGTTCGGGGATCAGGTCGATTCCGATGCCGTCCGGTAACTTTTTATCGAGCAGAACCAAATCGAAGCAACGAACCTTCGCTAAGATTTTTGCTTCGCGAACGCTGGAGGCGAAACTTAGGTCTAGTATGTGAGATGTCGCTTTTTCAACCGCGGTACGGAAGATTGCATCGTCTTCAATGAGAAGGGTCTTGATTTTTTTACTGCCAAACATCGCCTCCCGTATAGCAGATAAATTCCCACTTTCCAAGACTGGATTCCCATTTTTTGGGAAACGAGTCTCAGATGAGTCTCTAACTTATTGAAATTGTTAGTTACAACTGTTGGCATTAAAACTGCTCATGGACCTCCCCAGGAGGTAATTGAAAATGAGCAAAGTAATCGAAGTAGTAAAAAAATGGTGTGGAGTCCTTTTCCCACCGAAAGCGCCGGAGGAGTTCTTACGGCTTGAGTATCGCCCATCTGCAAGCGCATTTGCGGTTTGGAGTAAGCGATGAGTGCCTCAATCAACCTCGTAACGCTCTCCGGATGGGTAGCGAAAAATCCAACAGCTGTAGGTGAAAGCCAACACCAGTTTGCATTTCAACTCGTTCAGCACCCTTACCAGCCAACGTTTCGAAAAGCTCTTGAAGCATTCGATGACTGTATTGTCGCCACTATTTGGACTGCCGATGAATATGTCAAAGAGATCCTTAAGCAAGGCGATCATGTTGTCGTTTCAGGACGTCTTTTGCCTGAAGGACAAGAGCAGAAGAACGTAGATAAAGCGGCTCGCGTTGTAATCTGGGGAATTAGTGTCCAGAGGTCAGAGCACCTAGAGCAGCTCAAATACGTAAACCGGAAGTTTCCAAACGGATTTGATGCTCGCCAAGTCGAGCCGGCGTTAGCTCACCATCTGAAAATCAATCAGAGCGAGGGGGCTCTATGATTGTGCGAAATCACGTCATTATTACGGGAAATTTAGGTGCCGATCCTCAGATCGTCCACGAAAGCGAGAAAAACGGAATTGTAGTTCGAATTTCAGTCGCGAACTCCGAGTATCGCTACGATCAGGAGTCCAAAGAGCGCCAGACGACTCATGTGAACTGGATTCCAGTTACCGCCTTTTCCGGCTTAGCAAAAAGAGTAAGCCGCTCCTTGAAGAAAGGAGACTTGGTGACGGTCACTGGAGCTATTCGAGCATCTCAATATAAAGATTCACTCGGAAAGACGTTGAAAGCTTTCGAGGTCATTGCAACCGACATTCTAAAAAGTGAGATTTTGCCTTCGGAGGGCGCGGGAGAGGTCCCATCGTTCGATGACTTCAGGGAAGAGACGGTCGGCGGTGTTTAAACGAGGGGGATTTGTCTTAGGGGGTGCCATTCTTCTGGTTCTGGTTGGATGTAGCCAGAATAAGGGTGGCGGAGAGGAGGCCCGCTTCCAGAAGAGCGGGCCAAACTCTACTCAATGGTCGGACTCAAAAAAGTACGGGAAAAAGGAAGCAGAAAGTAAATACGGGCGCTTTGAACTTTACACGATTACGGACGAGTATCTCAAAACCCGTAAAGCTGAAATAACAGGAAAGCATCTTCGTTCTTTGAACCTTCAGGGAGAGTTCGGAGTCGATGCTTATCTTCTTGAAGGCTACGAGCTGCCGAACACAGTCATTTTGGCGCCAAAAATCATGCTTCGCAGTTCGATTAAGGGCACAAGACCAGCCGTTAAACGGATAAATGGCGACTGGGTCGAACTAGAAACTCAAATAGCACTTTTTGATGGAACAGAATCGCAGCTCTATAGCGGCCTAGGTCGAAAAATCTATGCCGAGAATCTGAAGTTCAGATCCCCAAGTAAACTGCTGGAACGAATTGCTGGTCTACTAGGCGGTAATCCAAACTTTCTTTCGTCACTTCCTTGCCCAGAAAGCATTTCGATTCATGACAAATTACAGGGTGCTTTCGATGTACAAATCCGCACTCCAATGAAGAGTTGCCCAACGAACGTTTTCATTCCAGCCACAGTTAAATTTAAAAAAGAAGAATTTGAGAAGTTCAAGGCGGGATTTATCCGTAGCGGTCAATCTACTGTTGTTGCGAAGTTCTCGCTGACAACTCCGATCACGCTCTCTTACGGCCGCTTCTCGATCAAGTCTCAACCCGTCTTCGATGCGATTGAAAAAGCCATTAAGGATTCCAAAAAATGGATAAATCCGGAAGCTTTGACCGCCGCTTTAGAAAACGTTGTGACAGAGATTCAAAGGAGTGTTGACCAGTGCATACCTCAGGAGCCATTTGCGCCTCTAAAGGATCAAATTATCGAGACGCTTTTCGACACAGGCACACAACCGGACTGCCCAGATTCTCTCTCAGTTTGCTACCTGCTTAAGAACAGACCATCTGATAGTGAGGTTCTTTCATTATCACTTAATCGTGAAGAATTTTACGGTGAGAAAATCGCTTACGAATCGACAAGCGTTCTATCCGACAGTCTATCCGAACGAAGTGCGTTCCTCATTAAGACTGATTCTCAAAATCTGTTGGAACAACCCAAAGAAGCAACCATAAACAATGCCCTTCGAACAGTTTCACCTGGAGACATCATCGAGTTTTCAGTTCAGAAAGCTCGGCAGACTACTTATGAGTTTAAGGAGCCAGTTGTTCGCAATATATCGAACATGGTTTGTTTAGCTCCATATTCGGAATGTATCGATGGTAATTGGATTTGTTCGAATCCGAATACCGAAGATTATAACTGCCGCCAAGAATGCACGGGTGGATGGAAACAACAATGCATTCGTGGATACGGTTGCGGTTGTGCTGAAATGGGCCCGGTTTGCCAGGGTTACTCAACGATCTGCGATCAAAGGAGAGTTTGCGAAAGATTAACCGCGCCGGAGAGGCCTACACTTCCTTATCGAATGGACAAGCAAACGCCGACGGCGGTCGATTTTGCTTGGGAATGTACGAGCAAGACAGATTCAAAATGCGAGCCTGAACACCTTCAGGATCAGTGGCAGAGAATCACCCAATTTTCGCATCCATTTCCAGTCGCGGAACTCGAACAGCGGAACTTCAGCCTAAAAGAATTGGAGCTTCTCCTCGATGGTCTGAAGCTGAAGTTTTCAAATAACGTCGTCTGCAACATTCGCGACCTGGCACCAGAACTGATCTCAAATACAAAATTCGTAATCGAGTTCAAGAATACTGAAAAATGCAAACCGTTTGACGAGATGACTTCTCGTCCATTGCATGGGCCGAGCCTATCTGTCTTAAGCAAGGTCTCTTTTCCAAGGAAATTTCGATGCGGAGAGCTTTGGGAAAACTACTTGGGAGAACGCTCCTACAAATGTGTTCTTCCAAACGAAGAAGTTCTCACTCAATCATCGACCCTCTTAGAAGACACTCAGGCAATCAAAGCCGGTGAACCTGTGGGCATCTGGATTCCATATTTTCCACGAACTGAAATTGAGGCGCAGCTCAGATTCGTTGGGGGTTATTTCGAAGCTGCACCTGAAGGGATGAGTCTATGAAGGTAGAGAGATGGGTTGCATATCTCGCGATGGGATTTGCTTTTTCAAGTTGTTCGTTAAAGGGACCTGAATCGGAGCCGGTGCCTGCTGAGCAAATGGCAATTAAGGAGGCGGATTGGGTCGTTAAAACTGAGACTCTCGGTCGAGTTGAAAGGACGACTCGTGAGTTAAGGCCAGCTAAATTAGCGTTCATTCAAAAGCACTTTCAATCGCCGAGGCTCACGCCAATTACGCTTCCGGAAACGAACGGCTTCGACCTCTATTACGCAACCGGTATGAGTGACCTAGAGAAGTTGGCGTTTATTCATCCGAAGGTTTTTGTTTCGTCATCCAGCGATCACGGATCAATTCTCGGTTTCCGGCTGGATGAGAAAGATGGGGCAGGTCGTGATTTAGTTGCTGTTTCCATTCCAGTCGCACTCGTTAATGGGCTCGTGCCTCAGATTCCTCTTATTGGAGGATCTACGTCTAGTGGCGGATCCGTCATGACGCTTCCTGATCGCTACAAAATTCCCAACGTTTCAGCTCTGGCAGAGAAAGTGGCTCCAAAGGAGATTCAGACTCTTCCGGTGTGCCCGAAAGTGTTTCGTCTGATTTATCAAGGAAAAGAATATCGAGCACAGAGCCCTTTTAAGAATTTATCGAACTGTCCGATCAATCAGTTTTTCCGAATTGTGTTTAAAGCACCTGCTGAGGACATGAAAAAGCTTCTTGAGGCGGCCGCCATTCAAGACGAAGCAGTCACTATCATTACTGATCTTGCAGCGGAGTTCGTGATTCCTCGGATTTCGACTCATGTGAAGATTCCGGTGGAAAGTTTTCAGGCTACTTTGAAGACGATGACCGAGGCACTCCAGCCTAAGGATCAAACTAATATAGGAAGAAGTGCTTACGGTGTAGAAGATATCGAAGATGCCGTCATCAATACAATTTTTACCATTCTGAAACTAAACGGCATTGAGCCCGATTATTCAGAAGGCATGCCTAGAATTGTATCATCACTAATCGACACATTCTTCGATGGGCCATTTAAATGCAAAACGGGTGGGATTTGCAGAGCCCTGAGTCGTCGTGTTCAGCCTCTGACACCAATTCAGTATCAGTGGGTTGTTGCTGAGTCTTTGAGCACGCCTATCGAAACCCAAGCTGTCGCAGCTCTTGGTGCAGTCGCAAACTCAAGCGACTTCCAATCAAAGCCTGCTTGGTCGGTCTTAGAATACTCGGCTCGGCCCAAATGGTTTGGTGGGAAAGCTATTTCTGCAGTTCTTAAGGAATGCCAAGACCTAGAACTAATGAAGTACCCGCTCCTGAGCGGCATGGATGCGAATGAGATTCCATACATTCAGGGCTACTGCAAAGGGCTTATATCGAATGCATCTCAAACTTTAGACCCAGAAGAATCCGACGGTTACTACCCACTGGGTTCAAATACGACAGTATATCCAGGTGCATGGCTGCGAATTGACTTGGAGGAAATCTCCGAGTTTACGACCGCTAAAACAAAGGTCGATAAGGATGGTTCGACCATTATTGAATCAGAAATCAAAGATCTTTTAGCCACCGACTCGGGTGCGCAGCGAACCTCGTGCGTCGAGGGCAATCAAGTTGCCTGTGAAAAGTATTCCATGAAGGAAATCATGGTGAGGAATCCGAATGGTGACCCTGTCTTCTCGGATGCTCCCTGCAAAAAAGGCGAAGATGGATGCGTTTGTTCTTCAAATGAGCATGGAGAAACCTGCGTTCGTAAGGAGTACCAGTTCCAAACGGTGATGGATTACGTTTGTGATGCGAAAGATCAGTTTGAATACTGCCCATACTACCGAACTCAAGACGAGGTCATCGATTACGAAAAAGAATGGGAATGCCAGAACATCAAGGTCGAAAGTAAGACCTCGTTCCTTTGTTTTGGCGGATGCTCAGAAAAGTGGGAGCTTCGCTGTGAAGCCAAGCACATCAAACCTATTACTGCGCTTCGACAAAAGTTGAATTGCAAAGAGGACGATCCGACTGCTTCTGCTCATCGTGAGATTGGATGCCGTAGACCTCAGTACCTCTGTGAGCGTTGGTCCACCCGATGTACTCGCTACAGCGTGAACGAATCATTCATGCTGGTTCACGAGGATGTGGCACCAAAGTGGCGTCCATTTGCTATTCGTCGCGGAGAATACCCTAAGAGATTTGAGGACCAGATCTATCTTAAGTTTGTTTCTCCAAAGGGAACGGCGAAAGAATGCAGACTAGATCAATTCGGTCGCTTCTTTCGTGGAAATACTCTTTTCATCAAAATTCCTACAGAGAAAAACGAGGATATTCCTTGCGATGTACCTATTTGGAATAGCGAGACATCAAAGGCTCTCTATTTGCCTAAGGTCTACATTAAAAACGACATCCACTATAGCGAGATGAGGATGTGCGGAAGAACCGAATATTCGTTTCTTACGGAGGATGTTCCGGTCTCCGGCGGAAAATCAGTCATTCCTACTGATTTTACGAAACTCACTAAAGCTCACATCGGGCCGGTGGCGAATTCATGTAGAGCACCTCAACCCATCCAGATCGGTTCCGATCTTTGGTTTTCTGAAATCTCTCCGATTCGGATTGGTGGAAGAGTATCGGTTCTTGGACGTGTGCTTGAGAGCATCGTTACAGAGGATCACCAATGAACAGGGTCATGCTTTTAAAAGGAGTCTCGTGGGTGTCTTCAGTCCTTTTCCTTCTTGGAAAGTCAGCTGATTCACAGTCTGCCCAAGTACAAGTTTCGAAAGAAGCGAAGAATAAAGTCAGCATCAGTCAGTTCGGAGATCAAGACCGGATCGGTGCTTTCTCGATGACGCATGTGGATTGCAAGCCCACAAACCACACTAATCAGATCCTTGTCACAGAGGATGCCCTTTTAGCGGAGGATTCGACCGGCAATTTTTGTGAGTTGATTGGACGAATCGCGTGGAATGGTTTTGAAGCGCGAAGTTCATGGCTTAGTCCTGAGTGGTTGAGGAAGAAGGGATTGGTTTCCAATTGCTCTCTCTATTGCAGGCCCATTCAGATGCCTGGAGGAACCTCTCTTTGGCTAAGTTTTCTTCCGGACCAGGAAAGTAGAAGTCCATATCGAGACGAAATCTATCGGAGGGCGCATCTATGAGAAATCTTCTCATCGCTCTTATGATTCTGAATTCGGGCTGCGCGACGATGTCGAACCGGACGAAAACTATCGTGACTGCGGTCGGGGCAGGTCTTATTGCCGGCACGATCGCGGCAAACATGGCGCCAAAAGATGAAAACCCAATGGCTCATGCTGCTGTTTGGGGAGGTGCCACTGCGGCGGGAACCGCAGTCGCGGGACTATTCCTTTTTGATGAGCAAGCTCGGTCTCAGGAGTTTGAGCGAAAGCTGATCGTTGCTGAAAGTGAACTTGCGATTTTCCGTGGGGAAACATCATCCGATCAGCAGCTCATCTACGATTCAGAGAGTGCTCTTGGACGAGAGCTTCCAACCGAGTACCGGTCTCTTGTTCGTCCCGGAAAATGGAGCCTCTACCGAACCAATCAATGGATATCTCAAGGAGAAAACGTACTCGTTCATCAAGACAAGATCCTAAAGATCGAGCCGCCACAGTTTCAGCCTCCAGGGGCTGTTGTATCTGAATCTAGCGTTAACCAAAAAGAAGGAGAAAAAAGACAATGAAAAATCTGAAGTATGTTCCATTTTTGATCGGAGCTTTCTTTATCGCTTGGAGCGCTGAAGCGCGAGACCTCGTCTCGGCATCTAACTCCGCCACAAACATCGTAAAGAACGTGGGCCAAGCGCTCTCTGTGATGGGAATCATTAGCGGAGGTGCAATCATGCAAATTCCTGGAGCCGGACAATTCGGAAAAGGCGTCATGGTCGCTGGATTCGTTGGGGCTGGATGCGCCTTCGGTGCGCCTCTTTTTACTTCACTCATGACCCAGATCTTCGGGAGCATGTAAGAAATGTTCGGAGAGAGAGTTCCATCGAGACACCTAAATGACAACCGCTTCATTCTTGGTCTTACTATTTTTGATTTTGGATGCGGTGTTTTGGCGTTCGTTCTTGCTTCGAGGGTATTTGAAAATACCAAATTTGCACCCCTAGGATTTTTGATTCCTGTGCTCTTTTGGCTTTTACTGATCCCCATTCGAATAAAATACCGTCGAAAGGTCATCAGAGACTTTCTCATCCATACATTTACCAGAGGGCGAATTGTATGACACTAGGACTTGGCCTTCCAGAGTTATCGCATACTGAGAGATTAGATTCCTTTGAAGTCTTTCACACGGTTGACGGAGTTCAGGGAGTCATGGCGCATATTCCACTTGTGGATCTTGAGTCAAGGGAGCGTGACTCTTCTTACTCACAGCTTGCGGAAATTCTCCGGGTTCTACCTGATGACGTTCTTAGCCGATGGAATCTGAAGGTATCCGAGTCCAATCAGATCGTAGACGGTAAATCGGCACGGAGTTCGTCTATTGCCGAAATTGGATTTATTGAAAAGAGCCTCACGCTAAGTTTCGAGTGGGAACAAGAAGGTTTTTTTAAAAGGCTTAAAAAAAAGAACCTGACGCTTGAACATCTTCCGCTAAGGTCTGTTGAGCAGATAGGTGGCCGATTTTTCAGCCACTCTGAAATTGAGGATGAGTTCGCACACCCATTTGCTGAAATTCAGACAAAAGACGTCATCGACGTTGGTACTGGGGTCATTGGCGTAATCCGAATTCAGTCATTGGGAACCGATGCAATCAGCTGGGAAACACTTGCTCAAGTCCAGGATAGTATTCCGACCCCATTTGAGATCTCTTGCGCAATCAAAAAGACTCCGTCGGTCAAAACGGACATTCTTCTCCGCTCGAAACTGAACAGAGATCACTTTTTTATTGATGCAACCTCGCAGGATAAACTCGCTGCTACAGAGCAAGTTTTAAAGGATGTTTCCTTAAATGGAGTCAGGCTTTACGAGTTTGAATGGTGCCTCGTTCTGAAACGTTGGGATGAAAAATCTCTCCGGGCAGACATGCTTCAAGCGCAGAAGGCTCTTCGAAGTATTGGAACGCCTTATATTGAGACCTTCGGAGCTGCTCGTACTTATATCGCCACTCGACCAGGCGGTCGGATGCATGTTAGCCAAAAAGAAGTTGATCCAACGATTCAGTTCTATCTTCCGGTTACAACTTTCGGAGAGGCCAAAACACTCCGTAAGACCGATTTAACGTCTTGCCTCGTGCATAGGCAAGACGGTTCGGCTCATAGCTTTACCGTTTTTAATCCGCAGTATCTCGCTTTCAATACGCTGATTACAGGAAAAACGGGTTCTGGAAAAAGCGTCTTTGGAAATGCGCTTTCGCAAAGTCTGCTTACCGATCCCAATATCCACGTAATCAAAGTGGATGTGGGAGGAAGCTATCGCAGGGAGTGCGCTCTAAACCACGGAGTTGAAGTCGGATTTCATTTGGATCGCCCAAGCGGAATTGATCCGTTCTTTTCCTCGAAGGCTGGAGAGATCTCAAACGAAGAACTAACCGTCATGGTTGAGCTGGTTTGTACTCTTGCCTTGGAAGAAGGCGAAACCTTCGTTTCAAAAAGTATCCGAGCTGATTTTGAGAAAGGAATCCGATCCTATTTTAAAGAACGAAAATCGACCCGATCGCTTTCAGACTTCATCACAACGACAAAGAACCTTCCAAGACAGAACATTCTTGAGAGATGGGCCAAGGGCGGAGTTTTCGAGAACGCTATTCATCCAGGGGTTAAGAAGCCCGATAACCGTTACATTTACTACAACTTCGAAGGAATCAATTCTGCCGCAAACTCAGACTATGCTTCTGGAGTGATGGCGGCAGTGATTGCAGCCGTAAACTTAAGAATGATCTCCCTCTCGACTCCAGAACAAAGAGTGCTTGGTTCAAGACTGGTTTTCGATGTGGATGAGACAAAGTTTTTCATTCAAAGAAACGCTGCGTTTTTTCTTCTGACTACAGCGAACTCGAGAAAATTTGGGCATGCCACAGTTTTGAAAGGCCAAGATATCGAAAGTTTCATTCTTAAAACACCGGATGGAGAAGACCGCGGAATCATCATCAATTCTCCCGTTCGTGTGTTTTTCGAGAGCGAATCAAAGGAATCAGTCTACCGGGATATTTTCAATCTTGGAGATCGTGAGCTTTCTATCTTGAAGACCCACCCATATCGAGGGAAAGAGTTCCGCCAGTTCATTCTCCAAGACGATACTGGAACGAGGCTTTGTAGACTCTACCTAACGCCCAAAGATTATTGGACTGCAACTTCTAGCCGACAAGAAGTCGATCAATTGGAAAGTTTAAGACTTGCGGCTCCATGGCTCACCGAAAACCAACTCATCACGGTGATGACTTTGAAAGGAGCTGAGTGAGACTAGCTCTGAGTCCTGTCATCATCTTCGCTCTAATGGCTACAAAGGCGTATTCCTTTGATCCATTTACAATCGCTGCTGTGGGCGGAGCCGTCGCAAATGGCGTGAGCGCAGCCAGTGAAGTTGCTGGCGAGGTTGCCAGTTCAGCCGATGCGTTCAACGAACTCTATTCTGAGATTGATTCGGATGCGCAAATTAGTGAGGACGGTCAGAAAATTATCGATGAGGTAAGAGAAATCCAAAGTTTGGCCGAAGAAGCAGGCTATACGCTTGAAGAAATCGACAGTCTCGGACACCAAGACCCGAATGAGCTAAAAAAGCTATCTACGACGTTGCGTGCGGTGACACGTGCTGTACGAGCCGGAAAGCGTGCCTTTAAGCTTGTCATGAAGCTCGATCAGAAAGCAAAACTAGCCGAAGTCGAATCGGCACAACTGCAAAAAGAGCAATTAGCAGCAACATACAGAATCATTCGACTTCAGAATGAGGCAAATCTCCAAGCTACAAAGCGTGACCTCAGAGACCTAGTTGAAAAGAAAAAGCAGATTGAAGGCCTGAAAACGGAATTAAAGGAAAAAGGAGCAAAGACTTTTGGAAGAAGTGGCGTTCTGTCTTTTCCTAAAACTGAGCGTGTAGTTGAAAACTCGATCGCTGTAGCTAATCGACTGAGATCCGCACTCATTAGTCTCGTTCTAGTGGTATTTCTGATGCGTGTTGTTTTCTACCAGATGGGATTTTTTGGCGTCGCTAGATACGGCGATCTACTAAAGGACACGATTCTTTGCTTCTTACTTCTTATGGTTTACCCGGACCTCGTTCGGGCAATTTTGCATTATACCGAATTTCTTGCAGCCAAGATTGGCGATACAAGACTTGAAAGCATTCAGCCAAAAGAACTTGCCCTTCCGGGTTTAAAAGAAGCGAGCACCTCTACAAAATTATTCTTAGCTTGGCTCTTTGAATGGATCCGCTACACGGCTTTTTCCATCATCGATTTCATCATGACCTTCGGAATCAGTTTCATGGTGATGCTATTCCCAATAATTGTCTTTTCTAGCCAAATGCTCAATTTCGCGATCGCATGGCCCATCTTCATTGGTAGTTTTATTACCATTTGCCTTTGGCCGATTTTTTGGAATCTTGTTGGGTTAGCTGCGCAGCTCTCTTGGGATCAAAATCAAAAGACATTTGCTGAGTCGCTCTATTCCGTCTTCTTATCTTTGATTCAATTATTTTCTCCCATCGTGGGGATCAAGCTCATGTCGGGCCAAAGTCTATCTAAAGCGATTAAAGACGGCGCCACATCGTTTAGCCAGCCATTTGCCAAAGCAATTCAAAGCATGGTTGGAGCGAATCAAGAGCGAAGATCAGCAAAAGACGGAATGTTGTCTGAAAAGCCATCAGCAAGTCTATTTGGAAAAAACGGTCTTCCCTCGGTGGGCAGGATGGTGGGCAGTGTTCAAGGATATGCCATGAACCAAATCAAAAGCAGAAAATCAAATGCTGCTACTGCTGATAAAGAGCCTCTGCGGTACGGGGAGCTCCATAAGGGGATGTCGAATAAGAATCGAGCTTTGATTCTGAATTCGACCGAGAAGCCAAACTCCCGCTCAAGCCATTTAGCGACTTTCATGCGTGGTCTAAAAGCGCAGCCGATTCAAAATGACAGAGGGAAAAAGAAACAATGATTAAGAATCTTACTAAAGCAAGTGTCTATACGGGGATGAAGCGCCTTACAATCCTAAGTCTCGTCGCCTACGGAATCCTGACCACTGTTTTGCTTTTGAAGCTTGATCCGAGGCCGCTTGTAATCGGAATTGATCCATATGGAACCAGGATTGTTGGAAGCTATGGCGATTCGATTCTGAAAGCAGAGAAGGAGAACCTACTTAAGCGGTTTCTGATTTATCTCTACAGTTACGATGAGACCAACTTCGATGACAGAATTTCAGAAGTTGGCGAGTTCATGAATTCGGAACTTTGGGAGCGCAAGCGAGCGGAGTTTATTTCGATCTCCAGTAGACTGAAAACTGAACCCCTTACCCAGAAAGCAAGAATTACAGATATTCGAGAGATCGATGAAACGCACTATGAAGCGGATCTCGAACTTGCCATTACAAACCGTCTGAAAAAAGCATCACTGAAACTTCGAGTTTCAGTCGAACTTAAAGCATCTCCAAGAAGATCATCCAAACCATATCCTTGGGAGGTCATTACCTATGATGAACAGACGATTTAGCTTGCTACTGATCGGACTCTCGCTCTCTTGCTTTGCTGGAGAAGTTCATTTGCCAAGACGGATATCAGGTCAAATTTTGGATCTTGGAAAAGTCCACACCATTTATATGGTTCCTGGAATGGCAACTCTAGTTGAAATCCCAACGGCAGTTACGGGAATTAGGCTTGGGAATCCAGATGCAGTTCAATATTACCGGCCTGAAAAACCCGAGAATGAAGTAACTCTTGTTTTGAAAGACAATTTTGCGAAGCCGACTAACTTAATTATTCGCTCAAATGCGAAGAAGTATGTTTTCGACATCGTACCGTCCAAAGAAGTTCATCAGGATACGATCGAAGTTTTAGGTAGCTATGGCGGTGCTGCAATCGAAAGTCAGGGTGCTGAACTAATTGAGAGCTCCGATCAGAAGCTAACAAAATCAAAAGGAGGCAGCCCATGACTCTCCTGATTTTAGTGATGGCGATTGCGCTCAGCCCAGAAACTCTAGCAGGTACTCCTCCTCGTGGGAAAAGTCTTGGAACATCTTACGAAATTACGGATCAGCCTCTAGGCATTTTTGACATTCAAGGACGGATCGAACGGAGAAGTCTTCAATTAGAGGCAAAGAGCGAAGACAAAAAGGAAGTAAAAACCAAGAAAAAATCTTTTGCGAAGATTGATTCGATCAAAATTACAAGGTCAGCTCCGCTTTACGAAACGAGCAATCTACCGACTTATCACCGTGGAATTGATCGTTCAAACGTCAAAGCCTCAGATCGGGTTGTTTATGTTCCCCAGAATGCGTCCGTTCGCCTAGGCGGTGTACGTACTGGAGATATTTTTCGAGCCGTAGTCGATCAAGAGATTAAGGCTTCTCCGAGTGTTCCAACACCAATTCGAGCGATGGTGACTTCTGGAACCCTAAAGGGTGGATTCTTTGTCGGTGAAGCAACACTTGATAGAGAGCTTAAGAGAGTTCTTCTTACCTTCACCAAAGTTCGTACAACCGCAGGCAAGATTTACAACGTCCGGGCTTCGGGTCTTTCAAAGGCTGGCACAATCGGTCTTGAGGGTGAATACCATTCGCAGGCTGGAAAATTCTTTGTCGCGGAACTTGCTTCAGCAACAGCCGCAGGATTCCTAGATGCCACGATCAACCGTAGTCAGAACGCATTTGGAACCTACAGCCAGGAGCCTTCGTTACAGAATAGCGCAAAGGCGGGAGTTGTAACGGCTCTCTCAAAATCTGCGGATCGGTTTGCAGAGCAGTCTCGGCAGGCCCCTGAGTATACAAGCGTTGATGGTTATCAAACAGTTCAGATCATTGTTCAGGATGAGCCAACGGAGGTGAATTAGGTATGGGAGAAAGTATGAGAAATAGCTTTTTTGGAATCACGTTCATGGCACTTTTAGTAGCCGGTTGTTCACTCAATCAACACTCTGAAACTGGAAATGGAAACACAGGAAGTCCCCAAAATACTTCACAGGGAGGCAGCACAAAACTTCCACGTAGATTTGTACCATCGGAGCTAATGCTGAAGTTCGATGACCGAAGATACGGCCTCATCGACGTGATTGAAAT
>JAGWZD010000326.1 GCA_018968995.1 Bdellovibrionales bacterium | reverse complement strand
TCCACGCTGGTGAGCAAGCAAGGCCTTCCAAAGCCGCGCTTGCGCGAAAATCTTCAACTGTGAGTCCTCAGGCTCGCCCGAAATTTGAGATGCAAGCTGAGTGACCTGACTGAAGTATTGATCAGCCATGTCCCAATTCTTGAGCCGATACCACGCCGAACCCGTAAGAAGCTTATGTGTGAGTGTCTGGTACGCTTCCTCTTTCGACATCTCTGCCAAAAGAGTAAAAATCTTTGCCGCTTTCTCGAACTCTCCTGCTTGATACTGGCTTACTCCCAAAGCATAAAGCTGGCCTGGAAGCAGATGAGTGGGGGGTTGGTACGAGATACTCGCCAACGTCCTACCTGTGCGACTACCTGCCGTCGATTTTGATAAGATCGCGTACTCTTCAGTGATCTTTTGAGATTTTGCGACACTGCACTCAAAGCTACTCGACTCCATTCTCAAGCGAAGCTGGGCATTTTCGAGCCGAAGCTTTTGATTATCGAGATCCAGCCGGCGGATCTCCTCTACTTGATTTTGAAGCCGCTCAAAGACATGAAGAACTTCTGCAAAAACGCTCTGGGAATCACTCGATACTGTATTTTCCTTGGCGGATGGCTCTGTTGCGACGTGAGTTTCCGAGTGATGCTCATGGCTGTTTCGGCCTTTGCTCCAGAAAGAAACCGCCGTTGCCACAACCGCGAGACTCAACCCCGCTATCGCGACGACTTTCTTTTTTTCTCGGAAGATCTGAAACACTCGGCTCACAGGTTGCACCCTCTTCATGTGGCTTATCGGCCGAGGGTGCACCCTGCTTTAGAAATTCAAATACCGTCAGGCGCTTGACATGTCAGACTGAGAATTCGGCCAGCCGGGCTTTAAAACCATGCCTCGCCCCAGGGCTTCGGGCCCAGCGCACTCCACCCAGCCCCCGTCTGCTTCTCGGCGCATGCAGGCAATTTGAAGAGCATTATCGCTCTCAGAAAAGTGCTGCTCTAGGCTCGAGCTGAGCCCCTCATCACTGAGGATCAGATCGGAGGAAAGCTCCTGGCGAGCTCGCGGCAGAAGCCAGTGACTCTTGGGAATCAAAAGCCAGCCAAATTCTGAATACTTCACGACTTGTGTGCGAAGACTCTCTAGAGCCTGATCCCGGTCCCAGGCAAGCCACCACCCGCGTTCGTGCCGATTGGAGACACTCCGAGGGATCGGGATGTCTTTGCCTTGCCAAGCCAGCGGATAGAAAAGGCGTCCCTTAAAAAAAGCGCGCGATCGAATGGGCCCATCGTAGCCTCTTTGCTTGAGAGTTTCTAAGGCACGTGGATCATGTGGCAAAAGAAGCTGCCTTTGGAACGTGAGATCCAGCTTCAGATCCAAGCGATCTAAAAGCGCCTGACCAACAAAAAAACGCGCATCGGTGGCCATCTCCGGAGCTGGAGCAATGCACATATAAAACTTTACAGCCGCTTCCCAATGCTCGAATGAAGCAACCTGAAACCCAGGCCAAGCAAAAAGAAAATCAAGCTCGCCGATGGTCTCCCGGCCCTCGCGGATGGCGACTCCACGAGAAAACCTCTCTACATGAAGCAAATGGGTGAGCCCAAACTCGAGTAGATCCTCAAAAGCATTCCCTAGACGACCCGTTCGTCTCTTAGAAGATAAAAACTCCACTAACGACTTTTCTAGAAGCTCAGGCCTGAGACTTGAAAGCTGAAGCGTACTAAACCAGCTTTGACATTCCTGATCAGAGACCACCGGGAGGAGAGAATCCTCCAAAAGACTAGGGCTCAGCAAAGCCCAGAGAAGCTCTTCCACTGCCCTCATTACATGCGCTCAGGCAAGGGAACTCCTAAAAGCCCAAGCCCTTGCCCTAGAATACGTCGGGTGGCCTCTACCAGCATGAGCCGAGCTCCGGTGCGAGCGGGCCCCTGGCCCAAGACCTGACACTCTCGATAGAAGGCGCCAAAAGCCTTGGTCACATCAATCAAGTAGTGAGCCAGCTGACTTGCCTTCGCGAAAGTCAGCGAGCGCTCGAGGTGCAGAGGAAACTGACCCAAGGTCTTGAGTAAACTAATTTCTTCGGCCACCTGGAGCTCACTTGTCCAGTCTGGCCGAAAAACGATCTCTCCTGAAAGCTCCCCACTCTCGCGAGCTTTTCTTAAAATACTGAGGCAACGCGTATGAGCATATTGCAGATAAGGCCCCGTCTCGCCCTCAAAATCCACGACCCGGTCCACATCAAACTCCACATCACGAGCGGGATCTGAGTGAAGATCATGAAAAATAACTGCGCCAAGCCCAATTGCCTCAACCATCGCTTCCATCTCAGAAGAAGATAGCTTTAACCCTTCACGAGCAGACAACACCTCTTTCACGCGGTTGCGGGAAAGCTCAAGCACATCCTCGAGGGTCACAAAATTACCCTTCCGAGTGCTCATCTTAGCGTCTTTGAAACGATAAAGACCCGTGGGCACATGCTCACATCGAGGCTCCCAGGTCAGGCTCATTTTTCTGAGAACACCGAAAACCTGCTGAAAATGCAGGCGCTGCTCTCCACCCACGATGTAGGTCATTCGATCAAAAGAAAACTTCTCAAATCGATAACAAGCCGCTGCAACATCGCGAGTCGCATAGATCGTAGCACCATCACTCTTTTCAAGAATGCAGGGAGGTAGCTCTTTACCCTCACGATCGGTAACAGGGACCACCCAGGCCCCTTCACTTTCCACTAAAATGCTCTTCTTGCGAAGATCTGCAAGCATGGGGGTGAGTAAATCCTTGTAGTGACTCTCACCCCAGATGTGATCGAACTTCACGCCAAT
>JAGWZD010000325.1 GCA_018968995.1 Bdellovibrionales bacterium | reverse complement strand
CCCTCCTGGCGGAAATAAGCTCGAGTTCGGTCCAATCAACGCGATGGTTTGAATCTTTTTCGCATCGATCGGAAGCACCTGCCCCTCATTCTTCAGCAAAACCGTGCCCTCCTCGGCAACCCTTCGTGCAAGCACGACGCTCTGCTGAAGCACCCCATTAATTTTGCTCTCAGTGAACGAAGAGGCGGTAGGAGTTAAGGCTCCAACACTGCACATTGCCCAGAGTTGATGACTCACCATTCGATCTAGATCTGACTCGCGCACCTCGCCCTTGGCGATAGCCTCCTTAACAAGAGGAGGAGTGAATTTGGGTGGCACATCGATGTACTGAGAGGGCATGACATAAGGCATTTCGATGTCTAATCCCGCCTGAATAGACGCACTTGTGTGATGATTTGCGCCCCAATCACTGATCGAAAACCCCTTGAATCCCCATTTTTCACGTAAAATTTCGGTGAGAAGAAATCGACTCGTACTGGCATGGGATCCTCTCACCCGGTTATACGCAGCCATCACCGAGGTGGAGCCTGCGTCGATAGCTGCTTGAAAAGGTGGAAAATAAATCTCATGAAGAGTCCGATCATCGGCATCCACGTTTAGATTAAGACGATCAAATTCTTGCTCATTAAGAGCAAAATGCTTGGTGCTTGTCAGCACGCCTTCAGACTGTACACCCTTCACAAAAGCAGGAGCCATTTTCTGACCTAAAAACGGATCTTCACCCGATAAGGATTCAAAATTACGCCCGCCCAGCGGAGTGCGGTGAATATTCACACAAGGCCCTAGAAGAATATTGTGCCCCTCGATCTTCGCCTCTCGAGCCATCGCCGCTGCAGCCTGGCCCACAAGATCAGGATTAAAGGTGGCCGCCATCGTTACCCCTGCTGGGAAAGCCGTGGTGTCGACTTTCTTTTTTAGCACCACTCCCGAGGGCCCATCGGTCATGTCTAAAGCCGGCACGCCTAATCGTGGCACGCCTGTAGTTTTGTAGATCTCTACCCCACTCGTGAGCACAATCTTCTCATCGAGGGTCATCTTCTTTACGATCTGGAGAGCCTTTTGCTCGCACGAGGAGACTGAATCTTTTTTTGCAGCGTGCGTTTGCTTGGTGGGCTCAGCGACCACTAGAAAAATAAACAGAGTTGGGATTAAGAGGACATTCCAACGAGTGACCGAGCGCTTTTTCATAGTCCCGATACTAAACGAAGCAAACGAACTCAGGTACCGTCTAAATATTGGCAGTAAGAAAACTAAGCGCGCCAGAAGCCTTCTTTTTCGGCAAGCGTGAACACTTCATCGAGAATACGCACTGCTTCATCAATGGTGCCCGAATCAATAGTCATGGCTGGCTGAATTCTAAAACTCGCGGCATACGACATGGTCAAAAGACCGCGCTTCAAACACTCCATGAAAATTCGCTGAGCGGCCACCTTCGACAAAGGCTCAGTGGTCTGTTTGTCTTTAACCATTTCAATCGCTAAAAATAGCCCTGCCCCTCGTACCTGCCCCACAAAGGAAAACCGCTCCTCAAAGGGCTTAAGCTTCGAGAGAAAGTACTCGCCCATCTTGCGAGAGTTTTCGACCAGTCCCTCTTCTTCGATAGCTCGGGTGGCCGCAGCAGCAGAAGCAGCTGCAAGAGGATTTCCTCCATAACTCGAACTTGAGCCTGAAGGATTCGACCAAGGTTTCGCGCTAGCAATCTCATCTGTCGAGATGATCGCGCTAATGGGGAAGCCTCCCCCAAATTGCTTCCCTAAGGTCACGATATCGGCCTCTACACCCGAGTGCCACGCGCCCCAGTACTTTCCAGTGCGCCCGAAACCCGTGATCATCTCATCGACAATCATGAGAGCACCCATTTCCTTGGCTACTTCCTTTATGGCTGGAAGAAACTCTTTCGGCGGAATCACATTTCCCGCAGTGCCCTGCATCGGCTCTGCGATAAATGCTGCAATTCGACCCGCACACGACATCTTCACCTGCTTGCGCATCAACTCCACACAAGCCATTCCGCAAGAGGGATACTTGAGCTTCAGCGGACAGCGGTAGCAATTCGCGTAAGGAACAATGTGCGAACCCGAGACCATGGGTCCGAGCTTGTCCTTGAAATCAGAACCCATGAGCGAAAGTGCTCCTTGGGTTTTTCCGTGAAATCCACCCCAGAAACTCACAAACTCGTATTTACCCGTGTGGCACTTGGCTAAGCGAAGGGCGGACTCTACCGCCTCAGCGCCGCTAGAGTACAGCTGCGTTCGATGCACCAGAGGCGCTGGACGATTCTTCGCAATCCTCTCTAAAAGTTCCACGCGAGCTTCAGAGGTAAAACTTCCCACTGAAGCACGCGCCACCTGGGACTGAATGGCCTCGACTACCTTGGGATGACTATGACCTAAGCCATTCACTCCGATCCCGCCGATAATATCGATAAAAGTATTTCCATCGACATCGGTCACTGCCGAGCCTTCGGCGCGATCGACAACAATACCAGCCATCAGAGCAAACCCTTGTAGCCCCGGTGCTAAATGCGCGTCCTCGCGCGAGCGAATAGACTGGCTCTTCGGCCCAGGAACTGGAGTCCGAAGTTGCACTTTCTGATTCAACGGATGACTGGGTTTTCGATTGGCGTCCATGGCCGCTTTATAGCGCAAAACGGCCACTATCCGGAGCAGTTTTCTGCGAGGGGGCCGGAACCGTAAAAACAAAATACCGGTGCAACGGAAAGTTAAACAGAATCCCTACCAGAAACGACACGAAAAGCTTAGAAACCACATAAGTGAAGCCCAAGCCCTCGGTAAAGGCATAAACAC
>JAGWZD010000324.1 GCA_018968995.1 Bdellovibrionales bacterium | reverse complement strand
CTTGTAGCGACCCTTCCCGCTTGGGGTGGGGCCCGCAACTCTATTCCGGGGTCGCGTTATCTCTCAGCGCGAGCTGCAGGGATGGCTGATGCTTTTCTTCCGCTTCCTGACGACGGCGCTTCTGCACTCTTTTATAACCCCGCAGCTCTAGCCTCGTTGAAAAAGCTAGGCGGTGAATTCGTCAACGTCAGCTTTGAAAGTAATGATGACTATATTCTGGGCTTTTCGCCGCTCGATTTTTACAAAGTGAGTAGTCTACCCAGCTATGCTCCCACTTTAAGCTCAGGGGAATACCCTGCAGTGGGCCTTTCGCTATTTCCAAACTTTTACGCTCGTGGCTTTGCATTTGGAGCCCTACTTCAATCGAGGGTTTCAGCAAAAAACGAGGGCGGGCAGGTCAGTTATCGCAGCAGCTATCGGTTTATTCCGACTATCGGAACCGGAGTTCGGCTTGCGAATGGTATGTTTAGAATCGGATACTCTCTGCAATTCGTGAACAAAGCCGAAGGAGAGGTTACGAACGTTCCCATTTCTTCTAGCCCGCTGGGTTATAATCAGCAACTCAATCAAGGCTCTGCGGTCTCTCACAATCTTGGTGTGAACGTGACCCTACCGATACAGTGGTTGCCCACTATCTCAGCCGTAGGAAGAAACATTGGCAGCGCTGTTTATAGAGCTCAAAGTTTAATTCCTTTCGCGCGAAATGTGACGGGAGTTCCAGCGTCAGAGCCCCTGACTGTTGACCTGGCTCTAGGGCTTCATCCGCGAGTGGGCTCAGGAGACAGCCTTAATTTGGTCTTTCAGCTGAAAGATGCCACTAATCGAAGCGGTTTTAAAATTGCCGATCGATTCACCTTCGGAACCGAGATCGCTTTCAGAAACGCTTTCTCACTTCAGCTTGGATATGGGCTTGGCTCGGGAATTGACGGAATCAATGCGGGGCTGGGTTACAAGGGTCAGCGCGGTGATTTTGGATTTGCCTGGTATCGTGAGGAACTCGGAACTCCGAGTGCCTCAGAGCGTGAGCGTCGGTGGTTGATGCAGTATCAGATGAGGGTTTTCTAGAATGTCGACAGACGCCACTACGCTTTTGGTCACCATTGAGGCAGCAAGTGTCAAACTAGAAAAACAATGGGCTGATCTCTTGCGACCCGTTTTGAGGGAATTTACCCATGTTCAGATTTTAGAGAGATCGCAGTCTACGGAAGACGGACAGATGGCCTTTGTCGACGCCCGTCACCCCCAACTTTCAGAGGTCTTATCGGGAATCGATCGAACAGGACGATCGGTTCTCTTGCTCTATAGCGAGGGTGACCCTATCCCTGCCGCGTTTACGGATGGGCGTGTGGATGATGTGTTGGTATTTCCTCTTCGGCCTCTCGAGGTTCTTTCGAAGATTCGTCAGCACGAACAGTCGCGTCTTTGGGATCAAGTATCCAAGATGAGCACCGCCTTAGGCGGAGTCATGGAGCGCTTGCGCGAGGATATGGCCGTGGCAGAGCGGCTTCAAAAGGCGCGTCTTCCAGTTCGGTTTCCCGAGATCAAAGGGTTTAAGGTGACCAGTCGGTACCTTGCGGGGCTGAAATCTGGGGGGGATTATTTTGATCTTGCCGAGAGCGCCGATGGTCGGCAGCTTGCGATGATTTTGACGGATTCCTCCAGCTATGGGCTTTCGAGTGCCGTAGTTTCTGGAGTTGTTCGCGTCGCCTCAAGGTTAAGCGTTGAGCAGGCGCGTTCCGTACGTGAGCTGGTTCGGGCCTTTTATGAGGAACTTCTTGTACCCCTTGGGCCCACAGATCGACTGTCGTTATTTTATGGAGTGCTTTCTCGGAAAGACTACGTCCTTCGCTATCTGAATTTAGGGGATTCTAGAGCGTTTTTTCGCCCCGCAGGCAAATCGTTTACGGTTCTTCCAGCACAAGGGGGGCCTCTATCTTTAGGGTCCCGACACTCTTTAGGGCAGTCAGGAGTGCTTCAAGAGGCACAGCTGCAGCTAGCGCCCCAAGACCGAGTGGTTCTGCTCTCTGATGGCTACCTTGAGCTCTTGGGAGGCGAGCACAGGGCCTGCGCGCTTTTAGAACAGTTCTCAAGTCGAGCGCCTGAGGATTTATTGAACGAGCTGGCGTTTCAGACCAAGTCTCGACTTTCTGACCCTCGCGAAGACCTTCCGGCCCAGGATAGTTCGGCGTTGGTTTTTGATGTCGACTCTAAAGTGATGCGGCTTGTTTAGAACCCCACCTAACCCCAACGCTTAAGCGAGGGCAAGACGGGAGCGGGAGCCGGCTTTCAGCCAGCGCTGAAGCATATCGCGTAGTTTTCGCATACCCGACCTTTTAATGCAGGCTTTCAGTAAAAGCAAGCACCAATTCGTTCAGCATTCCTGAGGCTTAGGTTTGAAGGGCCTGCTCCAAGTCACTCAGAAGGTCTTTCACCTCTTCAATACCCACACTGACTCGAATCAGGTTGTCATGAATGCCCAGTTCTTTGCGGGTCTCAGGGGGAATGCTCGCATGAGTCATAATCGCTGGATGCTCGATCAGCGATTCGACCCCACCTAGGCTCTCGGCCAGGGTGAAAATTCGTAGTTTTTCTAAAAACAAGCGAGCTTCGGGGAGTCCCCCTTTCAGGAAAAAAGTGATCATCCCGCCAAATCCGGTCATCTGTTTCTTCGCAATCGCGTGCTGAGGGTGGCTCTCAAGCCCGGGGTAAATGACCTTTTCAATTTTGGGGTGTTTTTCGAGGGCTTTAGCAATCTCTAGGGCGTTCTGAGCGTGCCGATCCATGCGCACATGCAACGTTTTTAGCCCTCGT
>JAGWZD010000012.1 GCA_018968995.1 Bdellovibrionales bacterium | reverse complement strand
CAAGAAGCAGTGCGAAAAGGCCGGCATTCTCTCGGAAGTTCGCAAGCGCGAAGCTTATGAGAAGCCCTCCGTTAAGCGTAAACGTAAGTCGATCGCAGCGCGTAAGCGCGGCGTGAAAAAGCCTCGTCGATCAAGCGTTTAAGCCACTGTATTTTTCTGAAAGCGAAGGCATGCTGGAGTAATCCCTGCCTTCGCTTTTTTATTTTCAAGGAGTGACTCATGCCCACAATCAAAGAACGTCTCTCGGAGTCGATGAAGGCCGCCATGAAAAGTGGTGACAAGGCGACTCTTGCGTACGCGAGAAATCTGCATGCAGCCGTTCGCAAGCGTGAAATCGATGACCGCGTGGACTTGGATGACGCCGGTGTCGTAAAAATTATCACCTCGTTAGCGAAGCAGCGGCAGGACTCCATCGATCAGTTCAAGCAAGGAGGACGAGAAGATCTCGTAGCAAACGAGCAGGCCGAGTTCAGTTTCTTGAAATCTTTTCTCCCCGAGCAGATGGGCGAAGCCGAAGTCCGCAAGATTGTTGAGGCGGCCGTCGCCCAGTCTGGTGCGACCTCTGCGAAAGACATGGGAGCTGTGATGAAAATTTTGATGCCTCAGGTACAGGGTAAAGCCGATGGCAAGCTTGTTAACCAAATCGTCCGCGAAAAGCTCGGCGGCTAAAGATCTCTTTCAGCCGCAGAAAATAGAGGGTCTTCTGGACCCTTCTTTTTTTGCAAGGAACACCGTTGAGGTGGCGCAAGACCTTCTCGGGAAAGTTTTGCTGGTTCGAGCACCGCGCTCAGGGCGTTTTCAATCGGTTCGTATTGTCGAGACCGAGGCCTATCGCGCAGGGGATCCCGCGAGTCATTCGGCGAAGGGAAAAACTTCTCGAGCATCCGTTATGTTTGGTCCTCCCGGTCATGCTTATGTTTACGTGATTTATGGCATGTACTGGATGCTCAATTTCGTGACTGAGCCCGAGGGAGACCCCGGGGCAGTTTTGATACGGGCCGTAGAGCCGCTCAATAGCAAGTTCGGAAGGCTAAAGACCAATGGGCCAGGCAAGTTAACTCGAGCGCTTCAAGTCGGAAAGCGTGACAACGGAGCGGCCTTAAATGGACCTAGGTTTTGGGTTCGAGATGACGGTTTTGAGGTCTCCAGCGTGCTTTGTTCGGGCCGAGTCGGTATATCGCAGGGCAAGGGTCTCTTCTGGAGGTTTTTCATAGAGGGGAATCTCCATGTGAGCCAAGTTAAAGAAAATCGTTGGGCTCGAAGAGTAAAACGTGAAAGGGAAGTGTGAGTGGCAAGGATATCGGACTCAGGGCTTCAGTCCTTTAAGCAGGAGCTGAGAAATCGCCTGAGCATTCTTGATGTAGTTGGGGAGCATGTGGTTTTGCGCAAGTCAGGCGCAAACCATATGGGTCTTTGCCCTTTTCATTCCGAGCGCTCGCCTTCGTTCACTGTGAATGAGTCCAAGCAGATGTTCCACTGTTTTGGCTGTAAAAAGGGAGGCGACCTCATCACCTTTGTCATGGAAATCCATGGTCTAGGGTTCATGGAGGCCTTAGAAGAGCTCGCCGAGAGAGCTAAAATGGCGCTTCCTCGAGAACTCGCGGGCGCGGGATCCAAAGACGATCCCGAGCGAGCGAAAATGCGAGAAGAAGAGCGTGAGAAGGTTCAAACAGCTCTCAAGCTCAACCGTTTTGCTGCAGCTTTTTATCGAGAAAGGCTTTCGCAAATACCTGAGGCTCAGGCTTACTTTCGAAAGCGTGGGATTGATCCACTCGCAGCACAGGGAATTGCCCGAAATTTTTATCTGGGAGCATCTCCTGGGGGATGGGATGGGCTTGCTCGTCATCTTTCTCAGGCAAAGGCACCGCTTGGCTTGGCTCAAGAGCTTGGGCTGATTCGTTCCTCCCAGCGCGGGCAAGGCCATTTCGACATGTTTCGCAGTCGAGCGATGTTCCCGATTCTTGATCTGCGAGGAAAAGTGGTTGCGTTCGGGGGGCGAACTATTCCGGAGCTCTCCGTCGCTACATCCACTGGGGATGGGAAAGAAGAAAAAGAAGCGGGACCCAAGTATTTAAACTCTTCGGAATCCTTTGTTTTCAGAAAAGGAAAGGTGGCCTATGGCCTTTTTCAGGCCCAAAAGCATATCCGAGAGAGCGATGAGATCATCTTGGTGGAGGGTTACTTCGATGTCTTGGGCTTACATGCTGGCGGGTTTGAGAACGCGGTAGCCACATGTGGGACGGCTCTCACTCCAGATCATCTTCATGTTTTTAAAAGGCTTGGCAGTCGAGTGGTTCTCCTATTTGACTCGGATCGTGCGGGAGAGGAAGCCACAGATCGCGCCATGGAATTGGGGCTTCAGCACGGATGGGTTCTTTATGGAGCGACCCTTCCCAAAGGAGTGGACCCTGATGAAGTGATTTTCGATCGCGATACCGGAGCCCCACTCTCGGATGGACGCGATCGAATGAGAGACATTTTGAAAGCGTCGCAGCCCCTAATTGATGTTCGAATGGGTGAGGCCGTGAAGGCGGCTTCTGGCGGTCCTGAAGCGTTAAGTCTAAGCATCAAAAAGATTGCTGGATGGCTGAAGATGTTCTCAGATCCCGTCGGTCGTGAGGTGCGAATTCGCTCAGCCAGCCAAGCACTTGGAGTTGAGCCCCGGCTTCTGGCCTCGTCTGCTGGGATCACCCTTCAAGCCGAGAGTGTTCGAGGTCGCCCGCAGCCGAAGCCAATGGTGGGGCCTCCTCAGGCAGGCTCGTCTCTGGTGTGGGGGAAGCAGGAGCAAGTCGTTCTTCGGGGTCTGGTTTGGGGTAAGGAATTTTCCGAAGTTTTGGCTCAGGGTAGGGCCCAATTGCCACCAGGAATGGGTATTTGGGAGCTTTTTGAGCATCCCGAGGCTCGTCAGTGGGTCGAGCGAGTGAGTATCGACCCAAAGGTTTTGGAGAATTTTAGGTCTGCCCCAGAGACATCGATTTCTGAGGTGGGATCTCGCCAAGTTCTGACAACGATTACAGAAGCTCTATTTTGCCAGGAGGCTCCTCATCGCCTGGAGGATTTCCAAAGGGCGGTAAAGCGACAAATTGGACGCGCATGGGCACGATTTTCGCAGCACGTGAAAAAGTCGCTTGCTGCCGCAGAAGCTAACCAAGACGCGGAGTTACAAGCCAAACTGATGCAGGAATATATTGACGTCCAGCGCAAAATAAAGGAGTTTACGAGCTTCTATGACGAAGCCGAATAACGCTCATTCTGCGGCCAGTGCCGATGGTGATATCTCGCCCTCAGCTGAATCTGAAACTGATCTTTCCTCGCGCACATCGAGTGAGCCGTTGCTGAGCAGCGAAGCTCAAGCGGCGCTGCTGAAAAACAAAGAGATCAAGAAGCTGCTCGAGTTCGGGCTTCAGCGTGGTTACCTCACTTACGAAGAAGTGAATGAACTTCTGCCTCCCGATATTTTGATGGCCTCGAAAATTGACGAGGTCATGCACCTTCTTGGTGACAATGAGATTGAGGTCCTTGAGACCACGAAGCGTCCTAAGGAAGTAGAGGACGATGAAGAAGGTGAGGAGATGGGGCTAGGAGCAGCTCCTGCTTCCGAAGAAGAAAAAGAAGAGCAGGCTGCCGGGCCTGATTATGCACGTGGTGCAGACCCTGTAAAATTGTATCTAAAGAAAATGGGAAGCGTTTCCCTGTTGACTCGCGAGGGCGAAGTAGAGATCGCCAAACGAATCGAAGAAGGTGAAATTGAAATTTTGCGAGCTCTTCTCGCTTCGCGCTTAGGAACTTTGGCTATCGTTGAGCTGGGTGAGCGCATGGAAAGCGGCCGCACCAAAGTAAAAGACGTCATTCGTGGCGTGGACGAAGAAATTTCCGCAGACGACGAGAAGGTCTACCTAGACCGTGTTCTCGCAGCCATCTCTAAAGTAAAGGCTCTGGTAGGTTATCAGGAAAAAGCTGAGCCCAAGCTCGTGGGTGCTGAAGCTCGCAAAACTCCAGCGAAGGAGAAAGAGCGCCTTCAGACCGAGATCAAACGGCGTGAGCGTCAGGTCGAGTCAGCCTTTGAGAACATTATGTTTAACCGAAAGACGATCAATCAGCTTTCGGCAAAGATTAAAGGTTTCTGGGGACGCGGAAAAGAATTGCTCGACGAGCGTCGAAAGAGCATGGATTACCTCGTCATTAAAAAGACTGAGGAGCTTGAAGAAGTCATTTCGAAGGTGAAGAAAGGCGGAGACTTAAAACCGCTTTGCCGCCAGTACGACACCAACGAGCAAAAGTTGGCCCAAATTGTTCAAGTCGAAGAAGATATTTCACGCAAGATCGAGAAGCTAGAAGAAGAGTCGGGTATTGAGCTCAATGAGCTTCGCCGGATTCACGACACCTTGACCGTCGGTGAGCGCAAGGCTGACCAGGCCAAAAGCGAACTCGTTGAAGCCAATCTTCGACTCGTGGTTTCGATTGCTAAGAAGTACACCAACCGTGGACTTCAGTTCCTGGATCTAATCCAGGAAGGAAACATTGGCCTCATGAAGGCAGTGGATAAGTTTGAATATCGCCGCGGATATAAGTTTTCGACTTATGCGACTTGGTGGATTCGTCAGGCGATTACTCGTGCGATTGCTGACCAGGCTCGAACCATTCGTATTCCAGTGCACATGATCGAAACGATCAACAAGCTCATTCGCACCTCTCGCTTGCTCATTCAGCAGCTGGGACGTGAGCCAAGTCCTGAAGAAATCGCAGTGAAGATGGAACTTCCTGTGGATAAAGTTCGTAAGGTGCTTAAGATCGCGAAAGAGCCTATTTCGCTAGAGACCCCAATCGGCGAAGAGGAAGATTCTTACTTGGGCGATTTCATCGAAGACAAGAAGATCATCAATCCGGCTGAAGCAGTGATTAACATCAACTTGTCTGAACAGACTCGTAAGGTTCTGGCGACGCTCACTCCTCGTGAAGAGAAGGTTCTTCGGATGCGTTTCGGAATTGGTGAAAAATCGGATCACACCCTTGAAGAAGTGGGTCAGGATTTCTTCGTGACTCGTGAACGTATTCGTCAGATCGAAGCCAAGGCTTTACGCAAACTTCGTCATCCGTCGCGCGCGAAGCTCCTGAAATCTTTCGTTGATGGCGGCAATACCGGTTCTGGTAACGGGTACTGAGTTGATCAGAACATTCGGGGGCCCATAGCTCAGCTGGTTAGAGCTGGCGGCTCATAACCGCTCGGTCGGGGGTTCGAGTCCCTCTGGGCCCACCAATTTTCTAGTCGCAGCTGGCTTTGAACGACCCGCCCCCTTGGGTGCAGGTGACGCCAATACTTCGCGAGTCGCCGGTGTAGAAAAATCCTTTAACAGTGCCGCCAGCGCTTTTGGCAGTGCAAGACCCCAAACATCCTTTGCTTTCACAGGAGGCTACTTTTCGTCCGCCTGTGCAGAGTTCGGACTCAGCCTGTGCGTTCGCCAGGCCAGAGTAGTTGTAACAGGAACTCTCTCCCACAATGCAAGAGCCCGATAGGAGCGCAGAGTTCTCGATCGGATTGCATGCGCTGATGAGGGTCAAGAGTGCTGCTGAGGAGAGTAAGAAGCGGTGATTGCTAAAGTGCAGCGTCATTTGTCTTTCCTTGTGAGAAAAATTTTCCTTCTCCTACTTTACTCCTACCGAGCAGTTATTTGTAAATGAAGTGAATCTACGTTTGAGTGTTGATTCGTCAAAACGATGTCATCTCACAGGGTCAATCACAACATTTTGACATCAATATTTGCGATTTCTTTTCGTCCGCACCCTGACTTTTGAGTGTTACGCTACTCAGGCTATCTCAACCTTTCGAGTTCCTGGAGCCTGTCCTTATGAACCTTACTTTTAAGAATCGTATTTTACTTACCGTCGCGGCGTCATGCCTCATTTGCACAGTGGCTGCTGTGATGGTTTCTCGAAAAAGAATCGAAAGCAATGGCGCAGATTCTCTAGTCGATAAGTCTCGCGCGATTCTCTCTAGGCTTGAGGTGGGGCGCGACTATGTTGCAGACATGGGAATGCTCGAAGGAGTCGTTACTGAAACGGTTAAGCGTTTCCCAACGGGTACGCTGCCTGAAGAGCAGCGTTTGCGAATATTAAAGACTGTGCCTGTTTTCGCAGTCTTTAAAATTGGGGCGATTAACGCTGAGAAAGAGAATTACAAATTTCGAGTGGCCTCAGATGCTCCTCGAAGGGAAGAAAATCGGGCGACCCCTGAAGAACTGGCTCAAATTGAGCGATTCAAATCGGATCCAAATCTCACGGAAATTGTTGAAAAGACAACCGACGGACTGGCGCTAAAGGTGACGCGTCCAGTTCGAATCAACCAGAAGCAGGGCTGTTTAGTGTGTCATGGTCATCCCTCTACAAGCCCCTGGGGAAATGGGAAAGATATTCTGGGCTACAGGATGGAAGATATGAAGGATGGCGACTTGCGTGCAACCTTCACAGTAATCTCGAGCCTAGCGCCAGTGCATGAGGTGACTCGAGCCACCACCAATAATATCGTCATTTGGGGCTTGGTTTTCACCTTCCTCGCATTGCTTCTTGGCTACCTGATTGTTCGAAGCCCCATTGGTCAATTGGCCGATGTTGCACGTAACTTGGCCGGTGCCGGATCTGAGCTCGGAGCAGCAAGCGGCCAGATTTCGAGTGTGAGTCAATCGCTCTCGTCTGGCTCTACCGAGTCTGCAGCCTCGCTTGAGGAGACGGTGGCCTCGATTGAGGAACTGAGCAGTATGGTGGCTAGAAACGCTGATAACGCGAAAGAGGCTTCTTCGCTTTCGGTTGATTGCCGAAGTTCTGCAGAGCGAGGAGAGGCTGAGATTCGCGAACTGATTCAAGCAATCTCAGAGATCTCAAAAGGCTCTAAGAAAATTGAAGAGATCATCAAAGTGATCGACGATATCGCGTTCCAAACTAATTTGCTGGCTCTGAATGCGGCAGTTGAAGCAGCGCGAGCGGGCGAGCAGGGGCGTGGATTTGCGGTTGTGGCAGAGGCGGTGCGAAATCTGGCACAACGTAGTGCTTCGGCTGCTAAGGATATCACTGCGCTCATTCAAGATAGCGTTGAGAAGGTTCAACGTGGATCCTCGCTTGCCGCAAGCAGCGGCACTGCCTTGAATGAAATCGTATCTTCGGTGAAAAAGGTGTCCGACATTAACGCTGAGATTGCCTCGGCAAGTGCTGAGCAATCGGTGGGTATTAATCAGATCAGCAAGGCGATGTTGCAGCTTGACCAGACAACGCAGCAAAACGCTGCCGCCTCCGAGGAAGCAGCAGCTTCTGCCGAAGAGATGGCTGCTCAAGCGCGAGCGCTCCTGAAATTGGTCGAGGACCTCTCGGAGGTCATTGATGGCAGTCATTCGAGCTTTGCGGAGTTAAGTAGTGGCTCTGGTTCTGGCCCGACAGGATCTTCAGGTCGTCGAAAGCATGGGGGCTCGTCATCTCATAAGCCCCCGCCGCCAAAGCAGCAAAAGGCTCGGCGCGAGGCTTTTCCAGAGTCGGCCCTGACTGGTGAGGCAGTTCCCCCTCCCGGTCCAGGATCGTTAACGAGTTCAAGCGAGATCCGTAAGGAATTCTAACTTTAGGCGACCGCTTTGCTGCGATCAGGTTGTAGCAAAGCGGTCACTTCATCGTCGGAAACTGAGGAAAAGCTCTCATACCAACTCCCAATGGATCCGAGGTTTTGTAATCTCTCTAACGCGATAACCTCATCGTAGAGTAGACCTGGCCTTTTCAGGGCTTCTGCTGAGTCGGCTGCAGCCACTGGAACCCCAAGAGTAAGTTTTCCTACTCCGAGCTTTCGAATATATCTGGCAGCGGCTTCGGCAGAAATTCCTGTTGCGAGTCCATCATCAATGATCAGAACGGACTGAGGGGCTTTCTTCCACTCCAGAGTTGATCCGCGATATTTTCTGATTTTTTCATCGGCTTCGATCCTTTTTCTTCGGACAGTTTGGATTAAATCAGCGGGTTCAAGATGAAGCGCCTTGAGGGTGTCATGTGAGAACAGAGGTGGGGAATCCTCACAGATAGCGCCCACTCCGAACTCCTCTTGATCCGGAGCGCCGATCTTTCGAACCACTAAGACCTCTAGTGGAACTGCGAGCCTGCGAGCGGCTGGAGCGGCAACCACCACTCCGCCTCGTGCCAGACCAAAGAGTCGTTCGGGTGGGTGCCGATTCCAACCGAAAGTGATCAGCTGCTCTGCTAATGCTTCACCTGCCTGCCAGCGATCCTGAAAGAGTCGATACATGCAAGTATAACAAGGCAAATGGGGTGCCCAGCAGATTGACTCAAGCCCACGACTAGGGTCTATTTTGTGACGATGTCTAACCCGCTCGATAGCACTACTGGTGTTCTTGGACTCAAGCAGATCCGTGTTGCCAGCTGTTTGGGGTACCTGCTTTGGGACAAGGCGACTTCTCAGGCGCTCGCCATCGATCCTCCGGCTGAGGCTCAGGGTGAGTTTCGAGAACTCCTCCAGAGCGGTGGACTCAGGCTTTCCGTAATCATCGAAACCCACACTCGTCCCGATCTTCTTTTTTGTAGCCAGTCTTTAAAGCGTGAGACGGGATCTAAAATCCTCAGGGGTCGAGCGACTTTAAGCAGTGATGCGGATCAGTTAGTGTCGGACCAGGAGAAGATCTGTTTTGGATCGTTAGAGCTTGAGGCTCTCGAAACTCCCGGTCATACGCCCGACAGTATTTGTTTAATCTTCCAGGACCCCAAAACCCAGGAACGACTCGCGTTCACTGGCGAGACCCTGATGATGGGCTCCACTGGGCGAACCGACTTGCCATCCGCTCACTCCAGTCTTTTATTTGATAGCTTAAGAAAGATTGAATCAATGCTTTCTCCAGAAACATTGATTTTGCCGTCTCATGACAAAAGCGATCTTTTATTTTCGTCGCTTCAAATGGAGCAGAAATTGAATCCGCAACTTTTAGAAAAAGATCGGCAAAAGTTTATCGATCAGAAGCGCGAGGAGTCGCTCGTATCGAGAGGGGCTTTGCGCAGGGAAGTACAACGAGTTCCATCAACCACAGTTCAGAAATATGCACTGAAATTGGACGCCAGGGCTGCAGGCGAGCTTTTCGTCGATGTTCGCGAACCAGACGAATTTATGCTCGGACACATCCCAGGTGTTGAGAGCATTCCGATTTCTGAGCTTGCGTTGCAGTGGAATCGCTTGCGGGGCGCAAAGAAGATTTATCTTTCCTGCCAGTCCGGGCGACGAAGCGAAATGGTAGCTCGAACGCTGGATCGTCTGGGGATAGCAGGAGTAGTGAACGTGACTGGAGGATTTCAAGCATGGTCCAAAGCAGGACTAGCCGTCGAAAAGCCAAGAGGCTAAAAATTTCTGAAATTTTGCGGAACATCGAGCGCCGCGCTCCGGACTCTTGCTCGGAATCCTGGGATAATAACGGATTATTGGTGGGTGATCCCAGTTGGAGCACGTCAACCGCTGTGGTTAGCGTGGATTTGACAGAAGAGTCTTTAGCCTTAGCGAAGCGCGTTGGCGCTAAGCTGATTGTGAATCATCATCCCTGTATCTTTCCTCGTTCACGCGGAATCGCTCGAGTCGCGCCACCATCGTTGGTCTGGAAGGCGATTGATGCTCAAGTGGCGGTTTTGGCCTGCCATACGAATTTTGACCGGTGCGCGCTCGAAGTGCCTCAGCAGATCAGCAAAGCGCTTGGCGTGAAGGTTTTGGGAAGATTGCTTGAAAAGCCAACCGAGTCCTTAAAAAAGCTCGTGGTGTTTGTTCCAGATTCTCATGTCGATTCGGTCCATGCAGCACTGAGTAGCGCTTCGGCAGGACATGTTGGAAATTACGATCACTGCGCGTTTATCGCTCCCGGCGAAGGTCGCTTTCGCGGAGGCGATAGCACAAATCCATTTTTAGGTAAGGCCGGACGTCTCGAGCGCGCACAGGAGTTGCGCTTAGAAACCATTTTCCCTGCGGGCATGGAGCAGATCGTGCTTCAAGCGCTGAGGGCGTCTCATCCTTATGAAGAGATTGCTTACGACATCTATTCAGTGGAGCAAAAGGCCTCATCCGAGGGGATGACTTCGGGTCTTGGATACGGATTTTATGGTGATTTTAACCAGGCGACTTCGATTCAGAGTTTGGTGAAGAAACTAGTACGCACCTTCGAGGCTTCGGGGGCGGTTCTGACTCCTGCTGGGGGCAAGGCCTCGGAAAAAGGCAAAGCCAGCAGTCGGCGTATGGGCTTTGTTGCAGGGAAGGGGAGCTCTTTTATTTCGGCTGCCCTAGCCGCACGCTGTGACGTGTTCGTGACCGGCGAAGTGGACTACCACGAGGCCCTCTCGGCCGCCCGCAGGGGGATGACTGTGGTGGAGCTTGGGCATCGCGAAAGTGAGCGGTTTTATCTCAAGACCATGAGCTCCTGGCTCCAGGAGATGGGATTAAAGCCCGTGGAGCAGAATACCCCGCTCCAAACGATTTCTTGTCCCTGAAAGGCATGCTAAGAGGATCCGACGCGCAGGACGGGTGATCGCTGGCAGGCTGGAAACAGCTTGCGGGAGGAAAGTCCGGGCTCCAATAAGCGAAGGTACTGGCTAACGGCCAGGCGGTGGGGGCGTGAGGCTCCATCGACGGAAAGTGCAACAGAAAGCAGACCGCCGGGACCTTTCGGGGTTCCCGGTAAGGATGAAACGGTGGGGTAAGAGCCCACCGCCGCTCTGGCGACAGAGCGGGCACGGCAAACCCTACCTGGAGCAAGGCCAAATAGGGGGACATTGGGTGCTTATCCCGTCCCCGGGTAAGGCTGCTGAGGAGGCGTGGAGTAATCCCCGCCCTAGAGGAATGATCATCTCCAACGGCCCTTAAAAAGCGGTTGAAGACAGAACCCGGCTTACAGTCCTGCGCGTTCATTTTTCTCATTTAAGTCCGCAACCCTAGGTGATAAGTCGCTGCAAAAGTTTGTCGACTCTGGAGGGTTGCATCGCGATGAAGTCTTGGTCTGTGTCGGACTCGCTCAAGCTCTACAACATCGAAAACTGGGGGGATCAGTATTTCAGTATTAACCCCACAGGAAATCTTACGGTTCATCCGCGCCGCGGTGAGGGGCCGGGAATCGATTTGATGTCCGTTGTGGACGAGGTCAAGACTCAGGGTCTGGGGCTTCCTGTACTGATTCGATTCCAGGATATCATTCGACATCGTGTCGTTGCCCTAAACGAAGCCTTTAGGCGCTCCATTGCCGAGTTCGGTTATCAGGGCGAGTACAAAGGCGTATATCCGATCAAAGTCAATCAGATGCGCGAAGTCGTGGAAGAGATCTTAGACGCAGGCCGACCTTATGATTTCGGACTCGAAGCTGGATCTAAAGCGGAGCTTACGGCCGTGATCGCCATGAACACTTCGCCGAACTCCCTGATCATTTGTAACGGTTATAAAGACTACGGATTTATTAAAACAGCTTTGATGGGAATTAAACTCGGCAAGCGAGTGATCATTGTCATCGAAAAGCTCACTGAACTCTATCAGGTGATCGCTGTCGCGAAGGAAATGGGAGTCAGTCCTCAGATTGGAATCCGGGTGAAGCTGTATTCCAAGGGTAGCGGTAAGTGGGAGTCGAGTGGAGGTGAGTTCGCGAAATTTGGTCTCACGACGCCTGAAATCCTTCATGCAGTGGAAGTGCTCCGACGTGAGGGGCTACAGGATGCTTTTAAACTCCTGCACTTTCACATTGGTTCTCAGGTCACCAACATCAAAACGATTAAAGATGCTGTGAAGGAAGGCTCGAGGATTTATTCGAAGCTTCGCAAGATGGGGCTGAATCTCGAGTTCCTGGATGTGGGCGGTGGACTCGGGGTTGATTACGACGGTTCACGAACGAGCTTTGATAGTTCGATTAACTACTCGCTTCAAGAGTACGTGAGCGACGTTGTTTATTCGATTAAGGAAATTTGTGAAGCAGAAGAAGTGCCAACGCCTCACATCGTATCCGAAAGTGGACGAGCTCTTGTTGCGCATCACTCCGTTCTTTTAGTGAACTGCTTTGGCAATATCGCAGTGGGCGCTACCCCCATGGAGCTTTCCGAGACTCCCGACGAAGATGATGTCGTTCGCGAGATGCGATACCTCAAGCAGAACCTGTCTCAGAAAAACCTGCTCGAGCACTTTCACGACGCAGTCCAAAGAAAAGAAGAAGCACTCAGCATGTTCAAGCTGGGGTTTCTCTCGCTAGAGGACAAAGCCAAGGTCGAGCAGCTCTTCTGGCAGATCTGCAAGGTCATCCATAAAAATGCCCAGGGTCTTAAGTATGTTCCCGATGAAGTCGAAGCGCTGGGAAAAGCTCTGGCGGACCAGTACCTCTGCAATTTTTCGCTTTTCCAGTCGATGCCGGACCACTGGGCGATTCAGCATCTGTTTCCAATCGTGCCGATTCATCGTCACGACGAGCAGCCGATGAACGACGCCACGCTTGTGGACATTACTTGTGATTCGGATGGTAAGGTCTGCAAGTTCATCGATCTTCGAGACATCAAAGATACGTTGCCTCTGCATTCTCTGAAGGCTGACCCCTATTATCTGGGGTTCTTTCTGATGGGAGCCTATCAGGACATTATGGGCGATCTGCATAACCTGTTCGGTCGCGTGAACGAGGTGCATGTGTTCCTCGATGAAACAGAGCCCGGCGGTTACTACATTGAAGAAGTCATTAAGGGAAATAACATCTCAGGCGTGCTTTCTTGGATTCAGTACTCAGCGACAGACCTTGAAAAGAAGGTCAAAGAGCAGATTGACGCGAAAGTACGCGAGGGTGCCGTGAAGCCGAAAGAGGGTGTGGAGCTTCAGAACTTTTACGAGGGCGTGCTCCATGGGTACACCTACATGGACTCTGACAACCACTCCCGCATGATGGCTGCGGTAGAGTACATGGTTCGCTCTGGAACCATTGCCGCGCCAATAACTCTGCAATAGAGGTTGGAGATGAAGATCCAAAATCAGGGGTTTGATCATGTCGAATTCATTGTTCATGACATATCGACTCATACTCGAACCTATGAGCGAATGGGGTTTGAGAAGCTCGGTGAGCGCCACCTGAAAGATAAGGGCACTCGATCGGTTCTCTATGCGCAGGGTCGGCTACGGGTTTTGTTCACTCAGGCGGATGGATCTCCTGCAGCTGAGCAACAAGAGAGCGTGAAGTTTCTTCGCAAACATGCCGAGGGAATTTGTGTTTTAGCGGTGGATGTCGATGATGCCACCCAGGCGTTTGAAGAAACTGTCGCACGCGGTGCGAAGCCTGCGATGAAGCCTACTCGGTATGAGAGTCCGGAGGGGGCAGTCGTTCGTTCGGAAATCTGGACCCCCGCTTCTGTCCGTTATGCGTTTATTGAGCGAAAAGCTTCCTCGACAAAATCCGGCCCGGTTCTTTTTGATGAAGGGCTCGTTGTTCAGAGACTTGAAAGTCCAGCACCCTTTGGAATTCGTCATATCGATCATTTGACTAATAATGTGGGCATTGGAGAAATGCCGCATTGGGTAGAATGGTATAAGAGGGTTTTTGGTTTCACCGTCACACGTCACTTTGACATTCGAACCGGACGAACTGGGCTTACCTCCGATGTCGTGCAATCGGCTGACGGTAAGATCATTGTTCCTATCAATCAGGCCACTGAACCTGAGAGCCAAGTACAAGAATTTTGCGACCGCATGAAGGGCCCGGGTGTTCAGCATTTGGCGCTTCTGGTCGATAATCTTCCGGAGACACTGAAAAATCTCCGCAAGAGTGGCTTTAAGTTTCTCACGGTACCTCACACTTATTATGAGGCTATTCCCACTCGCGTTCCTGGAGTGACGGAAGACTTAGCCGAGATGGAAGCGCTGGGCATTTTAATTGACGGTGAAGGAGAAGGGTACCTCCTGCAGATTTTCTCGGAGGAAATCGTGGGTCCATTTTTCTTCGAATTCATTCAGCGTAAGGGCAATAAGGGATTCGGGGAAGGAAACTTCCGAGCATTGTTTGAGGCCATTGAGCGAGATCAGATTAAGCGCGGTGTGCTGAAGGCCTGATTTGGCGCCCCTAGGTGGGCGTACCGCCCCTTGCTTTCACCGGCCTGCTATGGTCTGACCAAGGTTATGAAGACTCACTTTTTCGCCGTTCTCTTGGGAGTTTCGATCTCTACCCTGGCCCATGCCGGAGCCTATTCACAGATAATTCAGGTGGAGGCAGGTGGGCTGGAGTGCGCCGCCCGAGCCGCCCGAGTTTCGGCCCTATTTGCGTCGAACGCCTCGGTGAGAAAATTAGTCAACGTCGAGTGTGTGAATGAGTTTGAAGCGGTGGGTTCATTCGGTCCTTATCGCGTTTACTCCATTCATGTTGAGTTGGATGCCGATGATTCGTTTGCGGTTTCTACCGCGGAATACGGCACGGGCGGTTTGGGCTCCGGGGCTGGATCTTTGGTCGGGGCATTCTCTAGCTTAGATTTGTGTTTGAAGTCGCGGCCGGCTGAAATAGCAGCGTTTGAACAAAACTCAGGAATTTCTGCGCTATTTGTTTCGTGCTTGCCTGAGCGTTCTCAGCTGCAGGCGGGCTTCGTGCTTTCTATCGTAGGATTCGGCCGAGCGAAGAAGCAGCTTCAAGCTTTTGAGTATGCTCATGCCTACGAGGCCCAAGGCGCTCTCTCGCCAAATCAGATGAGTTGGTTGAACCAGGAGCTACTGGCTTTAGGAGCCTCTGTACGGATGAACGACGGCCGTAGCGTACTGTATTATGCTGAAAACCCCATCACCCAAGCGCTGACTTCAGGGGGTGCGTTCATAGAAACGCAGCAATGTACTGACCAGATTTCTGAGGTTCAGCAGATACTTGGCCAGGCCTCCGTTCGCGGGTTAGTGGAGTGTCGTCAATATGAGACGCGCATGCGAATGGAGATTCTTACTGTTGGAAGCGACTTCAGCTCCAGCGAAGTCTTCGGGCAGAAGTACTCGAGTTATCAGGTTTGCATGAAGTACAGGAGTGTGGTGGCTGCTCGTGAGAGGCAGAAGGATCCCGAGCACTTTTTGGGTCTGGTTTGCTCGCCAGACTACGTGAACTCAGGCTTTGTGCACAGAAAGTTTGCAACTTACTAAGGTCTGTAGAGACTTTTTAGTCGCGTAAAAAGTGGCACGTGTATCCGCCTGGGTTTTTCTCGAGGTAGTCCTGGTGATAGGACTCAGCGGGGTAAAAAATCGACGCCTCGACTATTTCAGTGACTACAGGACGAGGCCACTTTTTTGATTTTTCAACTTCCTGTTTTTTTTGTTCGGCCGCTTTTTTTTGCGCCTCAGAAAAAGTGAAGATCGCAGATCGATATTGCGTACCCAAATCGTTTCCTTGTCGATTCAGAGTGGTTGGGTCATGCATTCTAAAAAAATAGGAGAGGACTTCCTCGAACGGGATCTTGGCCGGATCAAAGATCACTTTCACGGCTTCTGCGTGGCCGGTCTTTCCCGTCTTGACGTCTTCGTATCGGGCATTAACCGTATGACCGCCCGTGTAGCCCACTTCTGTTTCTAGGATCCCAGGTATTTTGCGCAAGATATCCTGCATTCCCCAGAAGCATCCGCCGGCCAGAATGGTGGTCTCAGTTTTAGTGGGGTGTTTCTTCATGGTCTTCTCAGAGGAGCTCAAGCAACTCGCTAGGGTGATGAGCCCAATGATGAGGATCATGGGCTGCCAAAGTTTCTTGAGAGGCCAGACGATCCCAAAGCGCCGCAACGCTTCGTGATCCAGCGGACCTCGATGCCTGGATGTCCACGGGCGAATCTCCCACATAAAGAATCTCCTCTGGCTCAAAAGACATTCGCTTTAAGGCTAACTGAATTCCCAGTGGTGCCGGCTTGGGTAGCGGGACATGATCATTCGCAATCACCGTGATAAACCTGTCCAGAAGTCCATGGTGTTTCAAAATCACTTCCGTGGTGTTCCAACTCCGACCAGTCACAATCGATAGCGGTAGCTTTCGAGCTCTGAGTTCATTCAGAGTTTCTAGAACTCCATCATGTAGAGGCACATCTGCCAGATGATCATCGAGGTAGTGTCTGCAGGCCGTGTAAGCCTTCACAGCAAGATCTTGGCCTACGATTTTGGCAAAGATCTCTCCCTCTCCGGGGCCAAAATAGGCCATGATTTCCTCGGGGCTATGCTCTCTGCCCCCGCAAAGACGAATGCCGTGGTTGAACGCCTCAAAAGTGGTTTTGAGCGAGTCGACCAGGGTTCCATCGAGGTCAAAAACGACGCCTTTTACGGGGCCTTTCAAGGGGTTGCTGCCCATGGTAAGTACTCCTGTATATGCTGCTCTCACACGCCCCAGCCTATTTCAAGCAACGCCGCGAAGCTCTTTTGGAAAAGACGCCCGGTAGTATCTTTATTTTTCCTGCGAATGAGGAAGTGCTTCGTAACCCTGATGTTCATTATGGGTATCGTCAAGAAAGTCATTTTCAGTACTTGAGTGGTTTTGAAGAGCCCGAGGCATTCCTGGTGGTAGCCCCTGCCGCATCTCAGGCGGTCGGTGTGAAGCATCGAATGGTGCTCTTTGTGCGAAGGCGCGATCAAGAAAAAGAAATGTGGGAAGGCGAGCGTTACGGCACCGAAGGAGCTAAGCAGGTCTTTGGAGCGGACGAGGCCTACCCCGTAGATGAGTTTGATCAACGGCTGCCAGGGCTTCTGAAGGGCGCTGACCGAATTTATTACCGCTTGGGTCTCCATGCAGCGATGGATCAGCGAGTGTTTGGTGCCATTGAGACCCATCGACGAAGCTTAGGGCGCAGTGGTAAGGCGCTCCCTCCGATTTTAGATCCGAATGAGATTTTGGGAGAGATGCGGCTTTTTAAGTCGGCTGATGAAGTAGAACTGATGCGCAAGGCCTGCAAGATTACGGCGCTTGCCCACAAGACAGCGATGCAAGAAGTGCGTCCTGGCATGAATGAGTTCGAAGTTGAAGCACTGGTGGATTATGTCTTCCGAAAAAACGGCTGCCAGCGAGTGGGATACGGTAGCATCGTTGCGGGCGGAAAAAATGCCACGTGTTTGCATTATCGCTCCAATAACGAAGCACTCAAAGACGGCGATATGATTCTGATCGATGCCGGAGGGGAATATAATTATTACACCTCGGACATCACTCGCACTTTTCCAGTGGGGAAAAGTTTTACGGACGCTCAAGCTAAGCTCTATGAGCTAGTTTTGGGAATTCAGAAGAGCGCTGTAGCGATGGTTCGCCCAGGAGTGCGTCTTCCAGAGATTCATAAGCATGTGTGCGAAACGCTCACTGATGGATTGCTATCGATGGGGTTTATGCAGGGGGCTCGCGAGGAGATTCTTAAATCGGCGGGTTTCAGGCGGTTCTACCCTCACAATACCAGCCATTGGTTGGGCATGGACGTGCACGATGTCGGTCTGTACCTCAAAGGTGGCGAG
>JAGWZD010000323.1 GCA_018968995.1 Bdellovibrionales bacterium | reverse complement strand
TTAAAGAAGTAAATCACCAGGGCAAACACAACTGCACCGAAACTTACCCAGACGATCGACTCGTACATATTACTTACCGGCGGACGGCCTGCGACAAAACTTCTAAGACCAAAGCCCGTCACATGAAGACCCAAGGCAAGAAACATCGTCCCCAGTCCCGCACGATGGGCGAAGAAAGATTTGCCTGATAAAACTCCGTCGGCTTCAAGCCACTTCGCGATACCGAAAAACAAAGCAGCAATCGCATAAAGCATCCAAGCCCAATGGAAGGGCCGAAGATCATGATACACTTTCTCAGCTTTCAGCCTGGAGATCACTGTTTTAGCAAACGCCGGTTCTTTCTTGGTTGCCTCATCCTCAACCAAATTTTTTAAATTGGATGTCCCTGCAACAAAGGCCTTCTCGTTTCCATTAAGATACGCACCCATCACTTCAACAAAAGCAGAACGAATTTTTCCTGCAGAAGTCTGATCTGAGAAAATCTGCTGCATCGATTCGGACTTACTCTCGCCGCCCGGATTCAAAGCCTCCCAGGCAACCCCTGCGTCGGATGGAATGATTTTTAGATCATCTCCCATGACAATTCGATGAAACACCATCAAACGATCAAAAACTCTCTTCAACTCCTCCTCGCGAGGGTCGGCATTGGGATTGGGGGGCTTAGCTAGAGTACTTTCTCCCGAGCCCATGGTTTGCGCGTATTGTAACAAAGTCGGATTATTAAAAAGCTCGCTGACTGAAAACCGCTGCCTGGACTCGTCTAATAAGAGTTGGCGCTTTACGTCCTTCCGATCGATCTTGATCAGCAATTTTTCGCGCCACATTTTAGGCTGAGTGACAATCGACAAGAGCATCTCCGAAGGGCGCCACCCTTCAAATTCACGCCGGCTAGTAACGTGAAGCACAATCTCTCCTGCGAATGCACCCATGGGCTTTACTCGTCCCGCAGATTGAATGGGAATAAGATCCCAATCCTTAAGATTCCACCCTCGGGGAGCCGGCGCTGCTTCTTGCCCTTGAGCCAATGAAACTGAAAAAACCGCGAGACCCATCAAAACCATTAGCTGCCGCAAATTTTTTTTCACGATATCGCCTCCGAGGCTCGACTGGTCGGAGCCTTTTTCTTGGTTCGAGATCTATCCCAGTAAAAATGCAGTATTCCAAAAACAAGAATCAAGGATCCCAAGTATTTCACCCATCGGCCGGGGTCCTTATTCACAGAAAAAATGGATACCGTTGGTCGAGGGAAAGCGTCTTCATAACTCGACTGATAAAAAGTGAATCCCCTCCACTCCAGGGGTTCATTCATAGAGATCAAATGATCTAATCGCTGTCCGGCTCCTGAGTCTACGGTTACCTGAGACGCAAACGACGAGGGCTGAAGACTTCCTGGATACCGCTCGAGATTGAACCGATTCAATCGCAATGAAAAAGGCAGGCGAACTCGCTTGGGTCCGTAAGTCACATTGATGCGGTCTCCCCCAAGTTCAAAAACAGCACGGTCCCCCATTCCCAACCAAAGGAACTCCTGCTCAACGCCCGGGGACTTTGGCCCCCGAATTCGAATGGCCGAAGGTGGTGCTTTGGGTCCGTATTGCACCTTTGCAGCGACGTAATCGGTGCGAGGAAAAGCTTTCGGAATATAATCTTGGATCTCGATCTGAACCGCTTTCCATCCCGGATCAACCACTGTTTTTTTACCGGCCCATTTGACAGAGCCCTGGCTCTTCTCCTGACGCAGCGAAACTGCTTCAAACTCAACCTCTTGGGCTGACCTGAAATTCAACCAAATCCAAGGTCCAGGCTGATCTGGCTTTGTGCCCCCCAAAATCACTTTGGCTGGACCAATATCGCTTTGTCGCCACTCGTTGGCGCCCTCCCAAAGCCAAATTTCCTGAGATGCGGCCATAGCGGGCATTCCGCCCATGGCTCTTTTTGTACTAAACTTAAGCTGTATCGCTGGAGCCGCCTTGGGTGAGTCACTTGGTCTAAAACTAAAGATGGGCTCTGCTCTCGATAGATACTCTTCAATGGCTAAGCCGTACGGAAGTGTAGGCGGCCGAAAAGAAACAGAAGGAGGCAACCACCGAATAGGAAACACTCTGGTTTCCTTGTCGGTCCAGATGACTAGTTGAGGCTCGTCGATATCTACGAGAGTCTCCCACTGCGACTCCTCCACGCGCATGATTCCGTCGACACCATGTCTCTGAGTCACCCACGAGCCAACCAGCAGTAAAAGGATGCCTAAATGAGCCGTTAAAAAAGGAATATGCCTGACCTTCCAGGGCCATCGACTCAACGCCACGGCAAGAATATTTACTCCCAGCAAAGCCAAAAGAAGGTAGAACCAGAAGGCTCGATACACGAAATACTGGCCGGTGGGGGTGTCAAATTTAGCTTCGATGAAAGTTGCGGCGATCAACGCCAAAGTAAGTGCGGTCAGCAACACCACTGCCAACCTCAGAGAAATCAGAATACGGTAAATTCTCTCAATCCACCGCAAGAATACCCCTTCCTTAAAAGCCTACGCGCCCATTAAAGGCGGCAACTCAAGTGCTATATGCCCACTTCGATCAGCCCCAGACTCAGAATGGGGCATGGATGCCACTCCCGCTAACGCGAGTACCATCCGCTGAACTTCACGCTCACGTTGAAGAGTGCCCATCACTCTTAGCCTCGAATTCTCTCGAGCTTTCTCGTCGAAAATACGATCGTATATTCTCTTCCGAAAAAGTCCCGCATTTCTACCCACAGCAAATCTCGCCATGCGACGTAGCCGTCTAGCGAAAAACCACCCCTGCCTCTGGCCTGGGCCTGTGAAATCGACCACTAGGTCC
>JAGWZD010000322.1 GCA_018968995.1 Bdellovibrionales bacterium | reverse complement strand
GCAAGCCGATATTGGCAGTGTGCGAGTTGGAGTTTCTAAGATCTGCTCTGATATCGAAATAAGCCAAAATCAGTTAGGGGCCTTTGAGGCTCGCTTAAAAGACTTAGGAAAGCTTGAGATTCAATCGGTTGATTTTTCAGGGCTGAAGGTATCCGTGGACGCCGATGTGAGCGGATTTTGGGGATTTATTAACAAGGTCACAAAGATATTTGGTTTCGATATCGAGAACCGAATTGCTGAGGCCGTTCGCACCGAGTCTACCGCAACCCTCAAGTCTCAGATTCAGCTGAGCTCTCGTGAGATTCGCTCCGGTCAGTGGTTACAGAGGTATCTGACTGAGGGGCATGTACAGGGTCTTCTCGATAAAGCCGCAAAACAGCTGAATAGAAACCTCTCTCAGGCAGGGTTTGGGTCGGACCAGATTGACGCCATGGTGCAAGGATCTTGTTTATCGCTAGCGTCCTCGGTTATCGGATTCTCAGATCAACTCAGAGCTCAGTTTTTTAAGCTTTGCCGTTCGTCAGTAAAAGTCAGTCTTCGTCACTTTTTAGATCATAAAGCCACGAGGGACTCGGGCTGCAACGACTATTTTTTTCATCCTGAACAAAGAAAGTGGTGGGCCACTCGATGTTTCCTAAAGAGCGAGGCCACTGTTGAAATCAAGTCTTTCTCGGTATTGCCGGGCCTAGATGATGTTTATCAGTGTCTGAGTTCGGTCTGGGGTTCTAATGTGAGTCTTGCTCAGTGCCAGAAAGCGGCATCTGGCGTGCTCGATACGCTATTGGGGGGACTCCCTCTTCCGGGTCTCGAGGCTCTGCCGCCGATGGCTCCGCCAACGCAGCAGCAGCTGGATCAGATGAGAGATTTTCTATCTCGTGTTGGAGCGCCGGTTCCAGATCGAGAAAAGATTCGACGAATTTGGAACTGACTAGCTTCGGTTGACGTAGCTAAAAAGACGTAGTCTTACAGTGCACCGTTTTAGCTCAGGGTCGATCCGATTAGCTTCGATCTCTAAGACCTCAGTGAGGAGATCAGATTTTTCCAGTTTCTCCAGAAAACGACCGACATGTAAAAATGGAGCCTCAAGCTCAACTAGGAACAGCACTTTGTTGTAATCTAAAAAAGGTTCTTCTTTTTCAACAGAGATATTCTTGATGGAGAAGAGATCTGGATCATCAGTACCAGAGAGAGTCTTTATAATATTTGCAAAGCTGCTATTCGCCTCACGGATCAGGGTCATCCTGGGGTCTTGATTGGGCAAGCTTTCGCCATTGTTTTCCATTTTTTGAAGCTCAACAAGAATGAGCTGATCCGATGAAATTTTCTGATGAAGCTCCTCGATTGATACTTTATCTTTGAGTAAAATTTGTGCTCTAGGTTTGTACCATAGCTTCGCAAAGCAGATTGACAGGGAGATGCTGCAAAGAAGCGCTAGAGTCACCTCACGTAGATGGATTGGTCTTGGTGTTGTTTTACTCATCAGTGGTACCCATGGCCGGGCATCTAAACCGAAAGCGATACTGCGGAGGGTTAGTGCTATTGTCTCGTTTAGAAGAAATCATCATGACTCGACGACAGAATGAAGTCTGCTCAAGTGCCTGGAGGAAGAACGACACTGCCTGTGAGCTCTCTCCAGAGCCGATCAGGATCATCTCTTTCTTTCCGGCGCCATCCGATGAAGCCTTTAGTTCATTCAGCCATACATCTTTTGATGAGAGCATGCTCATTTCTTTGAAGTGGTCCGACCAAACTCGCTTCTTTTTAAGAATTTGTTCTATCGCAGAGGTTTGCTTGCTTCTTTTCTCCAAAAGATTTCGCTGCGCACCCATCTCGCTAATCTTCGCTGCAAGAGCGACCTGCTGAGTCTCGAGATTTGCGCGAATCTGGCGAGATTGCTTAAGCTCGACATGCTGTTTGAGCCCAAAGATCAACATGATGAGCAAAGGTACCGTCAGGATCACTGGAGCGAGAGAGCTCGGTAGAGCGGACGATAGGTTCCGTCGCTCAAGAGGCATGAGATTGATTCTAGGGTAATCAGAGCGACTCTTCACGATATTCCGGTCCAGAGACTCTGTCGGAAATTCTGACTACAATTTTCCGTCTAGCACCATTTGCCTCGGGTCTGCTGTCGGCATAACCCACGCCTGATAGATTTTTCCCTGGGAAGCCACTGGCGTCCAGGAGTCGAACCACGGTGAATGCCCTTGATCCACTGAGCTCCCAGTTACTAGGGTACAGAGCTCGATGCCGGACAACTGGGGCTGAGTTAGTGTGTCCTTGAACCTCAATCTGAAGGCTCTTCCATCGGGGAAAGGCGGTTTTTATGGCCTGTGCGGCACTAATCACTGCATGTATGCCGTTAGAATTCATTTTGGCTGATCCAGGCTCGAACCATTTTTGATCATCCAGAGTTACCAGAAAAGCGCCGTCCCGTTTCTCGATTCTACCCGGCCCATTCCATACTGTGTTGTCTGGAGGAAGGGATGATGGAGCCGATTGGCTGAGGATCGTGAGATCTCGCTGGGATTTCGGTAAGTAGGACGACCGGATTTCTGCAATCGATCTTAATTTCGGAGCGCGATTGCGTTGGAAAATCGAACTCCCAATAAGGGTCAAAACCAATAGTGTTAGGCAAAATCGGATCAGTCTTTTTTTTCCTGTGTTCTTCATGAAACTCCCCTAAGTGCTAGTCCAACCGCGGTCGTCATCAGTGGCGCAAGTGCGGCAATTTCGGCGTCCTTCTCTGAATTTTGGCCAGAAAAGATTTGAATATTTTTAAAGGGGTTCGCTTTTACAGCGGGGATGCGAAATAGGTTGGATACTGCTGTATCGAGCCCTATAGAA
>JAGWZD010000321.1 GCA_018968995.1 Bdellovibrionales bacterium | reverse complement strand
CCCTGTCGGATATCCAGGCCTTCGAAGCAGCCAATGATTCGGGTTTTTGCTCTGAGGAGCAAATCACGGCGTCTCCATTCGCGGGCTCTGGTACGGCGGAAGACCCCTATGTCATCTGTACCGTCACGCAGCTCGATCGAGTTCGAGACTTCACTTCCTCGCACTTTGTGCTGGCAGTGAACCTCAACTTGAACGGTGCTGCCTTCATGCCGATTCCAAACTTCAAGGGCACGTTTGACGGAAACGGCAAGATGATCTCGAATCTGGTGATCAGCATGCCTCTCAGTAGCTATGTGGGCTTCTTTGCAAAACTGAGTGGTGCCACAGTCAAGGATCTGCTGCTCGATAGTGTCAACGTTGAGGGCGATGCCTACGTGGGTGGTTTGGCTGGACGAGTGGCCCATGCAAGCGTAGTGAGTCGGGTATTTGTGACCGGATCGGTGACAGGCACGGTTCCCGCTGGCGGGCTCGCAGGCCAGGTAACCCATTCACGAATGGAGGGATCGGTCGCTGATGTCGTTCGAATCGATTACGGAGTTAGCAGTGCATTCGACCAAGTGGGTGAGTGTAGCTTGTACTGCAGCAAGTCGTCGACCGTGGTGGTGGAAGCTCCACGGACTCCATCACTCTGTAGTAATGACACTCCATTTGATGGCGGATTGGGAACACGAAGTAATCCGTTCCTGATCTCCAATGCTCAGCAGATGCAGAACTTACACTGCAATCCGGCGGCTTCGTTCCGGCTCACGAGCAATATCGATCTCTCGGGCGTTAGTTATGAGCCTATTGAAGATTACTCCGGTGTGTTTGATGGCGGAGGACATACAATTGCGAACCTGCTGATCAGCCTGCCTGATAAGATCAAAGTTGGGCTGTTTAACAGCATGATCGGCGGAGTGGTCAAAGACCTCGTGATGCAAGATGCGACCGTCACAGGGGGATACGGTGTGGCTGCGGTGGCAGGTTGGGTGGAATCCGGCTCAGTGATCTTGCGCTGTCGAGGCTCCGGATCAGTCAATGTGGTGTCGAGCTCGCAGGTTGGTTGGGGCCCAGGTGGTGGTGGTGGAATCGTCGGCTACGGGGCCAATTCCATTGTTGCCGAGTCCTCTTCCAGTGTGACGGTAGTGGCTGGGCATCGCTCGGGCGGCCTTGTGGGCCAAGGCGAGCCAGAAATGGTGATCTGGGACTCGTACTCCACAGGTGAAGTCTACTGCGATAGCATGTGCGGTAGACTTGCTGGCGTGATGGCTTGGAACTCGACCGTCATCAACAGCTACTCGATCTCGTCCTCTTCTGGGGGGCAAACGCTGGTGAGTTACATGTCCGGTACGCAGAGCGGAAGTGCTCTGAATCCGAGCGTGAGTGCGACCTCAAGCTGGGATCCAGCAATCTGGCTCATCCAAGACGGTTTCTACCCAGGTCTGCGCTGAGCGGGAGAGGATAGCCTCTTCAGAAGCAGGTAGACCAGTACGGCGTAGGTAGAGCCCCAGAGAAGATCCAGCACGTAGTGGTGATTGAGGTATACTGCTGCGAAACACATGATGAGGTAGAAAAATACGCTAAAGGCCCGGAGCGACCTAAACTCAAAGGCGTAAAGCACCGCGATGAGCGGATAGGCTACATGTAATGAGGGAATGGCGCCAAACACGTCAGCCGATCTTCCGTACATGCCTGTGAAAAAATGAGTGCCTAACAGTTCGTCAAAACGCAGGCAGCCTGCCGCGCTTGCTGGAACGGATAGATCAGCGGGCCCTAATCCGTATTGGCTCACATACCAGGGGGGAGCCGCTGGAAACCAATAGTACGTCGAGTACCCCAACATATTGGTCCAAAAAAAGACCCAAAACATCGACTGTGCGCGTGAACGAATTTGCTCAGGGCTGAGAGTAGATCGCGCCGCGACGAGATTCCATCGAGGAAGCCCAAACCGAAAATACACGCCAATCAGAATGAAGATTGCTACAAAAGCGAGATAGAAAAAACCAGTAACTAAATCGAGACTCCAGTGGGTGTGCTTTTGAAACCATTCATTCGGTGTCAAAACACCCTGGGCGGTGGAGATGCCGAAAAAAAACTTATCGAAATGATAGGGCTCAGTGACCCGGATATAAGAGCTTCGAATGAAGTCGGAGTAATACCTCATGCTGTCGTAAATGATGACTGTCAAAAAGGCAGGAGTCAGAAGCTCAAAAACGGCAGAAGTCCACACGCCAAGATAGGCCAGCGCCAAGATAACGAACCCGATGAGGAGATGGTCAGAGCTTAGTCCTCCGACGAGCCTCAGCCCCATCCACCATAAAACTATAAAGCAAAAAGGGCCCCACTTACGTTTCGAAGAAAGGTTTCGCCACCAGACTTGCCAGGCCTTGAAAAACGCGATCGCCATCAGACGGTACTCGACCGGCCAATAGAAGCAGAAGCTCGACGAGTCTTCCTTTCCTGCGACCACACTAAATATGCGGGTAACGAAACCACGGCTGCGGTCACACAAGTGATCTCACCTAAAACGGCCAGTAAACCAAAGCTCACAAAGGCCTGATTTCCAGCAATAAGAAGAGATCCGTAGCCGATAATGGTGGTGACACTGGCAAGCATGACCGCTCCGCCTGTATTTTTGACCACAGCAACGATATTTTTTCCGCCCTCTTGCATGTACCTTTGAAAAACATTCACGCCGTAGTCCACTCCGATTCCAAAAGTGATGGGGAGTGCAATGAAATTCAGAAAATTGATCTTAATCCAAAAACCGAAAATGGCCCCACCCATCCAAAAGACGCCGAGGAACAAGGAGAAAAGAGTGAGGGCAACAGTGGACACCTTTCGGAACAGAAAAACGACCAGTAAAA
>JAGWZD010000011.1 GCA_018968995.1 Bdellovibrionales bacterium | reverse complement strand
GCCCGGCTCTCGTCTTGCGGGCATTTACATGATGGTACTGAAAAAGCGTGTTCTGTTTTTCGCTGATACCACGGTCAATATTGAGCCTACGGCTGAAGAGCTTGCGGATATTGCGATTCAGACTGCGCAGATGGCCGAGAAGTTTATGCTTCAGCAGCCTCGTGTTGCGCTTTTGTCGTTCTCGAATTTTGGTTCAAACAATCATCCTTTTGCAGCAAAAGTGAGTCGTGCTGTTGAGATTATTAAGTACCGAGCGCCCGAGCTTGTCGTTGATGGCGAGATGCAAGCGGATACCGCTCTGAGTCCAAATATTTCAAAGGAAAGCTTTCCGTTTAATATCGTTCCCGGGAATGCCAACGTTCTCATTTTCCCAGACCTGCAGTCCGGAAATATTGCCTACAAGCTGATGCAGCGATTGGCTGATGCTGAGGCGGTAGGTCCAATTCTGGTGGGAATGAATAAGCCTGTATTTGTACTTCAACAAAATAGCGACATTAGCGATGTGGTGAACATGGGTGCAATTGCAGCCATGGAAATCCATCAGCGCAAAGCAGCTCTAACCTCAAGCTAAACCAAGCAAGGAAACTCTTATGGAAAAGAAAGCCATTCTTACAGATCACGCTCCTAAGCCGATTGGCCCCTATAGTCAGGCGATTCAGGCGGGCCCTTGGGTGTTTTGCTCGGGTCAGATTGCGCTGGATCCGAAAACAGGCGCGCTGAGCGGCAGCGACGTGGAGTCTCAAGCCAAACAGGTTTTGGAGAATCTCAAAGCGGTCCTGACAGCGGCTGGCTGTGCATTTGAAAATGTGGTGAAGACCACGATCTTTCTGAAATCGATGAACGACTTTCCGAAGGTCAACGAAATCTACGGAAAGTATTTCACGGGTGTTACGCCTGCTCGCTCTACGGTTGAGGTTTCGCGTCTTCCTCGAGACGTGGTGGTAGAGATTGAGGCTGTCGCTTTTAAAGGCTGATGGAGCGAAGATCCGAAGTCATTATTGGGACATTGATCGTCATTTGTTTTTTGGTGGCGGTTTCAGTGGATCCGATAGCTCAGGACCCTCGGTACCATGAGTTCGCTGGGGACGGAGTGTTGGCTTTTGGTATTCACAACGGCCTCAATGTGCTCAGTAATTTGCCTTTTGTTTTGACCGGTTCCTGGGGTTTTTGGCGATTACTTTCCGGTGTCAGCACGGGACGCTATTCATGGGGTTTGTGGGGGTATTTCCTCGGTGTTTTTCTGACCGGATGGGGCTCGGCCTACTACCACTACCAGCCCAATAACAACACGCTAGTCTGGGATCGCCTGCCCATGACTCTGGCTTTCATGAGTCTGATGAGCAGCATTATAGAGTTTCGTGTTTCTACAGACTGGGGCAGGCGTTTGTTGCCAGGGCTTCTCATCGTCGGAATATCCTCAGTGGTTTATTGGAGCTATACCGAGTCTTTGGGGCGAGGCGATTTGAGGCCTTACGCTCTGGTGCAGTTCGGCTCTATTCTTTTGTGCCCCGTGATCTTGTGGCGGTATCCCAAAAGAGAATCTTCTCTTCGAGAGGCTCTCTGGGGATTCTCTTTCTACATTTTGGCCAAAGTTTTTGAGAACTGGGATGGTCAGGTCTTGGCTCTGACCGGGGTGGTCGCCGGGCATCCCCTCAAGCACTTGGCTGCTGGTTTGGCGAGCTATTATTTCGGTAGATTCTTGCTGATCGATTCAAAAACCAGCCCTGAAATGAAATAAAAAGGCCGGAAGTCCCTGAGGGAGTTCCAGCCTTTTGTTTTGAATCAAAAAATTTAAGGCAATAAACGAAGAGCTTACGCCGACTTCGTTTCAGGCTTCCAAGTACGCTTCACTGGGCGAGTCACCTTGCCAGAGCGAATGCAACGGGTGCAGACGCGCAGGGTTTGGGTGGTGCCATTCAGTACCGCTTTCATGCGTCTGAGGTTTGGAAGCCAGCGGGTACGGGTCTTAATGTTGGAGTGCGAGACCAGGTTTCCCGTGGTTGGGCCTTTTGCACAAATTTCACACTTCTTAGCCATGACAAATCCTCTCGGAGTCCGAAAACTCAAATCCTAAAATGAATCGACAACCTAGAGGAGCCCATGAGATTTTGCAAGGCGGAAAACAGGGGGGATCCATGTCGCGAAGGTTTCGGGGGGCGGTGATACTGGTGGCTGGAAGCCTTCTGGTGGCCCTCTATCTTTGGCTTCGGGGGGCCGCGGACGCAGTCTATGCCTATCAAGACACCGTGGATGGAGTGCACCTGCCTCCAGTGGACGCCATTGTCGTTTTGGCGGGCGGAAGGGGGCGAATTTCGACTGCGGGTGATCTGTGGTACCGTTACCGAATTGATCAGGCAGGGGGAGGCTCTCGAGAGGGGGTAGCAGCCGGATCACGACCCATCCTCTATTTTTCCGGGCTCGGCGCCCAAAGCACCTGGGGTTCGATTCGAGGTCAGCTTCGGACGGGGGTCATGCAGGTCATCCAGTCCCAAGATGTGGTTCTAGAAACTCAAAGCACCAATACCGAGGAGAATGCTCAATGGCTTTTACAGTACGCTCGTGAGCGAGGCTGGAAAAGCATTCTATTGGTTACCTCCCGCTATCATATGCGGCGGGCCAAGTTGATTTTCCAAAAGCTGATCGAAAAAGATGACGAGCTGAGCAGAATGCTCCGACCCGATGGTGCTGAGCCACCCCAAAGCATTCGAGTGGAGACATTATCCGTCATTCAGGACCCGTTTGAGCCCGGCGAATGGGCTGGCGATCTTCATGGTGTGCGCGTCACTTTAGGTGAATTTTTTAAGTGGTGGTACTATGCCCATTTCTGGGAGCCCAAACTACAGACTCTCCAGTGGAAAGACCCTAAGGCTGAAACGCGCTAGCTTGTTAGGGGCGTGCAAACTGAATATTCCGAGCTCGCGCAATCGTCATCAGTTCCTTCAAGGCCACAGCTCGGTGGCTGATCGAGTTCTTTTCTGCATCAGTCATTTCAGCCAAAGTTCTATTAGAGCCTTTTGGAATGAAAATCGGATCGTAACCAAATCCGTGAGTGCCGCGGGGCGACTGCGCAATGGTGCCTTCAAGAATGCCCGCGGCGTGCAATGAAATTCCCTCAAGACTGAGAGCTAGAGTAGCTACAAAGCGAGCTTGTCGCTCAGACTCGGGTTTGCCTTGCAGCTCTTCTAAAAGTTTCTGAACATTGGCATGGTCCTGCGATTGGCCCGCTTTGGGTAGAGCATACCTGCGACTTTTGACTCCAGGTCGGCCTTGGAGCGAAATGACTTCGAGGCCAGAGTCGTCGGCTAAGCAGGGGTAGTGGCAGCCCTGGTTTGCCAAGCGAGATTTGGCTAAAGCATTTTCCAGGTAACTGGGATGAGTTTCTACGGAGTCGAGCTTGCCCGCATTCCGAATCAGCCCCTCTACTGAAAGAAGTTCAACTTCTGGGTAATGGCTCAGAAGCGACCGGAATTCGAGAAACTTATGAGGGTTGAGAGAGGCTAAAACAATCTTATTAACGACTCGCATGCTATCGCTTTACCACGAGGACGGTCTCAGTGGTAGGTGGCTTCCCACCCCATAGCAGAAAGCTGAGGGATCTCATCTAAGGTCAAGACTCCATGGTCAATATAGGGAGCAAAGTAGTCCTGCACGGATTGCTGTTGCTGCTCCTTCTCATTCGCGTTTGATCCTGGGCACAGATTGACGTCTTGAAAACAGGATTTTAGGTCTGTGAGGGTGGGGGTGCAGTCCCCTACCAGAGAAGTCACCACGCTCACCGCAAATTCAACCGATCCTGAAACCTCAAAAGAATTTTGCTTCTGTTTTGTGCCAACGTGAATTTTACCCTCTTTGCCGAGTTGAAGTTGGCTTTGGCAGGCCTCGTCATTCCAGAGGGCTTTGCTAGATCCCACCGAGACTTCTGAGGTCAGCTCTCCTGTTTTTCCTAGGTCCATTTGAAAATAATTTGAAGTGTCGAGATTATTGGAAACTAGAAAAGCAGTGGCCTTGGCCGTGTTGGCGGAGACGTAAACCGGATTAGTCATGATGTTTTGAATGGTTCCTGGAATGAGTCCAGTCGATGCGAAAGTACAACGCCAGTCTCCTGTTTGGAGAATCGTACAAATCGACATCTGCTTTGCCTCGGTTTTGTAATACCCGCTGAGCCCTGTGGGGTCCTCAGCCTGGACGATTTGATTGCCGAATCGGCACCCGCCCAAGGCGAGTACCGCGAAGAGTGAAAGAACGGATCGGCTCTGATTGGTCGTCCATTTGAATCCCATACGAAGGCCTCCTTGCCATGAGTGGCCGAAATGAATCGGCCCTCACAGTTCTTTCGGAATCCTGCGAATGGGTCTCGAGAGGAACAGTTTGCCCGGCATCTTTTGCCGGCTGGCTCAGGAATCTAGCACTTACGGCAGAGCTTCAAGCTCTGCGACGGTGTGACACTGAAGGGGGGGGCTTGCTCGCAACTCCTCGTCCAAGGTGCTCCAGTACTCCTCGCGGTAATGGTGCCCGGGAAAAATCTGAAGATGGGGATCCATGGTCTTGTAGCGTTGGAGCGTCTTAAACATTTGCTCCGTGCTCCCTGTGGGAAGATCAGTTCTTCCGCAGTCTCGAATAAAAAGAGTGTCTCCCGTTAACAAGCAGTCTTGAATACGAAAGCTCAGTGCCCCGGCCGAGTGTCCCGGGGTATGGAAAGCTTGGATAAAAAGTTTTCCAAGCTGAAGATGATGGCCATCCTCTAAATAGTGGAGGTGACTTCCGAATCTGGACCTATCGAGGCGATGGGCGTCGAGCTCGTGCAGGTAAATGGGGATCTTTAGGTGCCGGGCGACCAGATCTTTGAGTCCTGCCGTGTGATCGGGGTGGGTGTGAGTCAGAAGCACTCCAGAGAGCTGAATCCCTGTTTGATCGAGGAATTGCTGTGGTGGTGTGAGATCGGTTTGGGGGTCGACCCAGAGGGCCTGTCGGGAGTGGTGATCGATCACCAAATACACCAAGTTTCGAAGGGGGCCGATTTCAAACTGTCGAATCGGTGAAGGTCCAGCAGGGAACCAAGGGCTCAACTGGGATGGAGATGACATGGTTGTAGTTCTAGCGGAAATGGCCAGAAAGGGTAGCGCTGGTTGTCTGGCTCGAACTTTTTCAGCGGAATGAGCATTGCAGTTATCCGCGAGCGTGGAAAAGATTCCTTTGGCTGCGATTCAAGAAGGATTCGATGCCTTTCGTCATATCTTGATTCTCGAGAGGCAGCGGGTTCGGCAGCAAGCGACTCGCATCGCGTTTCGCCAAACAGCTCGTGGGGGCTTGTTTGTATTCGGCATGGTGATGCTCGCGTTTTCTATTCACTTGGCCCTGTTCTGGGCCAGCGTTGGCCTCTATCAACGGGGTTGGAGTGTGTCAGCGCTCGTGGTGGGTTGCTTGGCACTTGGTGGTGGAGTCGCGTTTTTCTGTGGTTTAGGGAGCCGATTTTTATCTCGCAGGGCTCAATTTCTGTCGGTCAAGGAGGTATCTAGTGAAGGCACTCGAGAAAACCGAGTTGGAGCTTCAGCACGAAAAAGAGCGGCTTAAAAATGCAGGTCGCGAAGTGCTGACGTGGCTTGAGAATACTCCCGCGCAAAAACTGGCCTCAGAGAACCCGTGGCTGATCGCAGGCGCCGCAGCAGGAGTCGCTTTCGTTATTGGTCAATGGTTTGGCCGCAGAAGACAGGATTAGCGCTTCTGATCGAGCCTCCAGCTCATTGCGTATTCTTTGAATTCCACCGAGCTCGCTGCAGTTGTGGGATAGAGCGGATTACGAGCGTCGATCATAACGGCCACTTCTTCAGTTCGAGTTAGATTTTCAGCATTCTTTGCCGCATTCGGGTGGGGGCCGTGGTGAATTCCAGTGGGATGGAAAGTGACCGATCCAGCTGAAATTCCTTCACGCGAGAAGAAGTTTCCTGAGTGATAGAAGAGTACTTCATCGAAATCGATATTGCGATGATAGAAGGGTACTTTCATCGCTCCAGGTTCGCTTTCTAGTGGTCGAGGTAGAAAGGAGCAAACGACAAAATTTTTCATCACAAAAGTGGTGTGAACACTGGGCGGCAGATGGTACCCGGGCGAAGTCACAGGCTTGATCTGATCGACATTAATCGCCCAAGGCGTAAGTTCTCCCTTCCAGCCAGCGATGTCGATGGGATTGAACGGATAAAAAACCTTGGTCCATTTGCGGTCACGTTTAATGTGAAGTTCGTATTCACCTGCCGAGTTTTTTCCATCGGTTCTGGCCTCAGCAGGAAGCTCTGGAACTCGAATGAGCATCGGATCAAACTGTGCGTGTCGACCCAGCATTCCTCGGTCTGGAAGCTCCACCTCAGAGGCCGATTCAATGACCAAGTGAGTGTCTTGAGTTTGAGATAGAAAACGGTAGGTGGTGCCCCTCGGAATGACAAGGTAGTCGCCCTTTCGGTAGACAAGATCGCCGTAATCCGTTTGAAGGATGCCCGAACCTTCGTGAATAAAGCGGATCTCATCTCCGTCAATGTTTCGGGCGAAGACTTTCATGGTTTCCGAGATTTTCGAGATGCCGAGCCTGCAGTCCGAATTTTCTAAAAAATTCTTGGGCTGCCCGTTGTCCTCGCCGTCGAGCTTCGTCACTGCGTACGCGCGGGGGCGGGTCTCACCTTCAATTCGCAACCAGCCTGTCGGGGGGTGACGATGATAAAGGTGGCTCGTGCGCCCAAAAAATCCATTCCTCGCGTGCTCTTCTTCAAAAAGACCTTCAGGGACTCCGACGTGCGCCTGAGCGGCGACCTTTCCTTGAGACCATCCAAAGCCAGTGGGAAGATTTTTAGGCTGTTTTGACATAATCGATGGTTATCAGCCTCCTCAGAGGAAGTGAAGCCAGTGCCGGGGTCTTTTCGCTCGCCGTTCTTTGTTAGGGGCCTAATAAAAAAACCCCTCCAGAAAAATGCGGCTCTGGAGGGGTTTGGGCTTCGCGCGCTGAAATTAGCGCTGCGCCTATTTCTGTAAGTCTACAAACGAGCCATCACCTCGAAGGTAGTAGCTCTCAGAGTTCTCCAAATGAGTGAGCGTGGTTTTTACTCGGCTCGAGATCAGCAATTCTGCTGCAGCAATGGGGTCTTCGCGAGTGCCAGCGTTAGAAACGGCTGCGATGGCGGCGCTCGCGTCGAAGGTCCAGCCCCAGGCTACATCAATGATTTCAGGGTAAACGCTGACGCCCATCAGGTAAGCTCCTTGACCATTCACATTTCCGCCGTAGGTGTAAACCATGCGGTATCGAAAGGTAACGACATCGGCGCCATATTTGTTCTTAATTTTGCGTTCAAAGCGTCGAGATTTCGGAGTCTGCCAACCCGAGAGTTCCTGCCATTTACTGACGCCATAAGGCAGAACGTTTACTCGCTGAGTGGAGAAACTGGCAACGGGTCTTCCCGCTTCCACAATCTTCCAAATTTTCTCGCCAACCACGATCAGCCGATCGAGAACAATCAGGGCTTCGCCGAAAGATTCCTCGCTGGTTGAATCGCCCCCGGTGAGGCGGTCGCTTGGCCGAGTGGGGAGTTCGATGGTGACGTCAGAACCAATGAGATACTCGGCGTCGGGCGCTGATCGGGCGTAGGCCGAGCCGGTGAGACTCAGTCCCAAAACACAGAACAGAACGGCGTTTTTCATAAACCCTCTCTCTCGTTGCGAACAGGGCTTATGACCCCGCGCGTTAGATCACAACAAGAAAGCGAATGATGCGATTTAAGATATCGGAATCATGGTAAAATCTATTGTAACGCGTTGCGTTACTAGGTCGGATTTTCTGAGCCCAGTGTGGGCCGAGCGAGTTCAAAGGTCTGTCGGGTGAGGCCATAATTCATTCCGCCTAGCCTGGAGAGAGGGTCCAGTTTTTCGAGCAAAAGCTTGCCATCCTGGATGGCGTTTTCATCCACCTGTACCGCGAGAATTTTTCCGATCACCAAAGTGGTAGAGCCCTGCGAGCCGTCGCCGATTTCTAGTTGATCAAAAAGCTCACATTCAAAGGCCAAAGGCGACTCAGCAACTCGTGGGGGCATCACCTGGCTAGATTGAACCGGAGTCAGTCCGGATTCAGAGAACTCGTTGACGCCGTAAGGATATTCAGCCGAAGTCTGGTTCATCTTTTCAGCAATCCATGAGGGGGTCACATTCACCACGAATTGCTTGGTTGCTTCAATATTTCGAAGGGAGTCTTTTTTGTCGCCGTTGTTTTTACGTGTAATGGAAACAGAGAGGCACGGCGGATTGCTAGAAACTGCGTTAAAAAAGCTAAACGGAGCGAGATTGGCGATTCCATCGGGACTACAAGTGCTGAGTAGCGCAATGGGTCTAGGTACCACTCCGCTGATCAGGAGCTTGTACATTCCAATCTGACCCACAGTTTTGGGATCGAGCGTGAGTGTTTGGCCTGAAGTCCACGGCCGAATTGAAGAGGGAATCGCAGGCATCAAAAAACCTCGTGTCTAGGCGTTTTTTCCAATCTGAGAGGACCACTCCATCATTTTGAGAAGGGGCAGTTCCGCTTGTTTTCTAAGCTTTTCGGTCATTTTTATTTCCGGAGTCTCATCTCGAAGTGCATCTCGAAGTTTCTCAAGAGTGTTGAGTTTCATGTAAGGGCACTCATTGCAGGCGCAATTTTGGTTGGGTGGCGCTGGAATGAGGGTTTTCTTTGGGGCGCCCTTTTTCATTTGATGAAGGATGCCCCCTTCTGTCGCTACAATGAATTTATTCACAGGCGACTCGACAACGTACCTGAGTAAAGCGGAAGTGCTTCCGATGAACTGGGCTTTGGAAAGTAGAGATTCCTCGCATTCCGGATGCGCAATCAGCTCAGCATCTGGATGCTCCACTTGAAGAGCAGCTATCTTTCGCTCCGAAAAAGTCTCGTGCACGATGCAGGCGCCCTGCCAGAGGAGCATTTTTCGGCCGGTTTTTTTTTCAAGCCATGCCCCGAGGTTTCGATCAGGCGCAAAAAGAATGGGGCGCTCGGGCGGGATCGACTCAATGATCTTCACGGCATTGCTGCTGGTACAAATAACATCACTCTGCGCTTTGATAGCAGCCGAGCAATTGATGTAGCTCACCACAAAATGGTCGGGATGGCGGGCCCGAAGAGCTGCAAATGCCTCCGGGGGGCAACTATTAGCGAGCGAACAGCCCGCACGAAGATCCGGCAGGAGAACCTTTCGTGACGGATTCAGAATTTTCGCCCCTTCGGCCATAAAATGTACGCCCGCAAAGACAATCAGATCCGCTTGAGAGCGCTGAGCCGCGCGAGCCAGCTCAAGACTGTCGCCAACAAAGTCGGCCACGTCTTGGATGTCGGGTTCTTGATAGTAATGGGCCAGAATCACGGCGTTCTTTTGCCGCTTCAGAAGCTCGATTTCCTCGAAAGTGTCCTTTAAAAAGGGCTGGCTCACGACTAGTGCTTAACTCTGCCAAGTGAATGCCGCAATGCTTCATTTCGGTAGGAATGGCGAGCAGCGGCATATTTCAGATTGATTCGTAAAGAGCAGTTGCACTAGGGTGCCCTCTGAAGGGAGTCCACGAATGGCGAAGTGGAAGTTTTTCAGATCCGACTCATCACTGGCCGCTTCGGGTGCCCGCTCCGGTGGCTCGGCTCGCTCGAACCTTCCAGTGCTCCGAAAAGGGCACGCGATGCGGGTGATTTTCTTCTATCCCGGCGAAGAGGGCACCTATATCGATAATGCGTCGGTGACCGTTTATGAGAACGGCATTGTGCACTTGAAGTCCGCTCTCGAGGAAACGACGACCCATCTTCAAAACTGCGAGATTCTCTGGACCTTTAAAAACGAGGCGGAAGATCGGAATTCACCGAGTAAAATTCGTTTGCTGAAGTCGAGAAACGGCGAGAGCGAAGACCCCTCTAAGAATCCTGAGCTTCGCTAAGTCCCATGATACGCTAGGGGCGTGAGCTACCAGCGTTGGTCTAATTTCATCTTCTTCTTTTTAGCCATGACTTGGCCTCATTCGGGCTGGTCGTCTCAGCTCAGCAGCGGTGTGCCTGAGCTGTCGGTCTTGACCTACGATAGCTTTATGGCTGAGGGGGGCCTTGGCAGGGAACTCGTTTCTCGCTTTGAGAAGTATTGTAACTGTAAGGTTCATGTTCAGATCGCCGGTGACGCTGCTCAACTTGTGTCTCGACTGCAGCTAGAGCATGTTCGAAAAAAGATTACTTCTCATGTCGTGGTCGGAATAGACGATTCTCTTTGGCCGGAGGTCCGTTCATTTGCTTTGGAGTGGATGCCAAATCGAAAGTTTGTGCATCAGGTGGAATTAGGATTCGTGCCTTTTGATTTCGGTGTCCTGGCGCTGATGTGGAACCCAAAATGGAAAGGCTTTTCGAATAAAGCTCCGCCTCTGCCGCCACGATATTGGAGAGACTTGCTGAGTCCGCAGTGGAAAAAGCGAGTGCTGCTTCAAGACCCACGCACGTCAACGCCAGGACTAGGATTCTTGCGAGGGGCTCGCGCAGTTTTTGGCGAAAACACCTCTGGGTTTTTTCGTGAACTAAGATCGCAATGGTTGACTCTTACTCCAGGATGGAGTGGGTCTTATGATCTGTTTCTTCGAGAAGAAGCCCCTTTGGTTTGGAGCTATACTTCTAGTCAAGCCTACCATCGAATGAAAGAGTCCGATTCTAAGTTTCAGGCGATTGTTTTCGAGGATGGAAATCCTTTGCAAATCGAAGGAGCGTTCATCGTAGCTTCGGCAACTTCAAAGTCCGCAACTCGGCAGCTCGCACAGTCTTTTTTATCCTATTTGGTTTCTCCCGAAATTCAGAAGCTGATCCCAACCCGGCAGTGGATGTTTCCTGCTGTTCAGGGGGTGGAGTTGCCTGCGGACTTTCGAGAACTCCCAAAACCGCTGAAAGCGCTGTTGCCCGATCGAAAAGTAGAGACAAAAAAACTTTTGAGTGACTGGGAGCTTTCCATTCGATGAAAGGATTTTCTCGAAATTTGACGAGTTTTTTTTTGGCGTTGTTGGCATTGGCTCCTTCGGCAGCCATTTTTGTTTTTCCGTTGTTCTCCTTATTCACGGACGGCCTGCAGTTCAGACAGGATGGGTTTTGGAGTGGGTTGGTAGATCCTGTTCTTTTGTCAAAGGTTCGCTTTACGCTTTATCAGGCCGGTATCTCTGCGGTCCTATCAGGTCTCATCGGTCTCCCGCTGGGTTTGATTCTTCGTAACTCACCACGAGCATCGTCATGGCTGCGGCTTCCATTTGGGGTGCCAAGCCTTGTCGCTGCTGTGGCGTGGGTGAGTATCCTGTCGAGCTCATCGATCCGATATTCTTTTTCGGCAGTGGTGGTGGCTCATGTTTTTTTTAATGTGCCGTGGATCGCTTACGCGGTCTCCTCTGCAGCCGCATCGATCCCTCAAGGGTGGGAGGATTTAGCACGTTCGCTGGGGGCCCCTCGAATTCAGCGATGGAAGGTGGTTTCTTTTCCGATTCTGGCGCCAGCGTGGATTTCGTCCTGCGTTCAGGCTTTTGTTTTCTGTTCCATGAGCTTTGCGCTAGTTCTAATTCTTGGGGGAGGTCCCCCGGTCGAAACGCTGGAGACGGCGATCTACTCATCAGTACGAATGGGTTCTCTGGACTTGATGATGGCTGCAAGGCTTGCCTTTTGGCAGCTTTTGATCTGTCTTGCTCCTTGGGTGCTTACGCGCTTTTTGTGGACAGAAGTAGAGCTCAAAGGATCCCTGGTCGGACCATTAAAACGCGAGCCACTCTGGCATCACATTTTAGGGCTAGTGTGGATCTTGCCCTATTTTGTATTTTTTAAAGATCTAGATTGGTCAGTGATTCAATCGGCAGCTTTTTGGAGTGCTGTTCGGGATCCGTTATTGCTCAGTCTTCAATTGTCGGTATTAGTGGCGGTCTTTAGTGTTTCTTGGGCCGGGCTTGCAATTGGAGCCTTGATGTCTTTTCGTCAGAAGCAATATCAAAAACTCTTCGAGTTGTTTTTGTTGATGCCTTCGGGAGTGAGTACGCTCACCATCAGTATGGGTTTTTGGATGGCCTACGCGCATTGGGTAGATCCGTTTGAGGGAAGTGTATTAGCACTCACGTTGATTCAAGGGGTTGTTTTTTTTCCTGTGGTTTTTCGAATCCTTCTGCCCCTGTTTCGGAACCGCTCGTTGTCTTTAATTCATCTGGCAAAGAGTCTAGGGGCTTCCTCTTTTCGGGCATGGCGAGAAGTGGAATGGCCGAGGTTACGGGCTCCAGTTCTTCATTGCCTGGCTCTAGTTAGCGCGGCGAGCCTAGGAGAGCTTTCTGCAGTGAGCTTTTTTTCATCTGAGAAAATTCAAACGCTACCCCTTTTAGTCTCTCAATCAATGGCTCAGTATCGGTTCGACTACGCTCATGCGATCTCAGCGCTTTTATTTGTGACCTCAGCAGGTATCGCTTTAGGATTTCAAGTGGGGCGTTCTCGATGAGCCTTCAGGTCACTGATTTTCATGCAAGCTTTTCAGGTCTATCGATTGAGGCCAGCTTTCGAGTGCTTCCGGGTGAAAGACTCGTTCTGTCTGGGCCCAGTGGCTCAGGAAAAACCTCTCTTTTACGATTTATCGCAGGCTTTTCTGGTAACAACTCTGCAGCCGGGAAGGTTTTTCTCGCAGGTCAGGAAATTTCGCTGCGGGTACCTGAACGTCGGGAACTCGGAGTGATCTTTCAGGAGCCGCAGGTTTTTCCCAGTCTTTCAGTTTTAGAAAACGCGGCGTTCGGTCTTCGAGTGCGTGGGGTAGGGCGGCGCGAACGGCGCGATCGAGTGCTTCCATGGCTAGAGCGCGTTGGTTTAGGACCACTGGCAGATCAGTCCCCATTGACTCTCTCGGGGGGAGAAAAGCAACGGCTGGCCTTGGTGCGTGCGCTCGCCTGGGGCCCGCAGGCCTTGCTTCTGGACGAGCCCTTTTCTGCTCTCGATCCGATATCCCGGAGAGAGATGGGGCAGTGGCTCATCGAGATTCATCGGGAAAATCCGATTCCGTTGCTCCTGGTGACCCATGATCAGGACGAGGCCACACGTGTCGGTACGCGTATCCTTGCGCCCGAGATCAAACCGGGAAAGTTTCGCTGGCTGGGGTCCTAAGGAGGATCGCGTGCTGCGTCAATCTCGCTTTTCAGAGGTAATCATTGACCTTTTGCTCAGGGGACGACTAAACTTCTGAGCACATTTCATGCGGTTTTTCTGATTCCGACTGTCACCAAGGAGAGTCTTTCATGTCCGGCGAAGCCCCTGTTTTTAAATCGCTCACAGCACCTGCCAAAGGCCAGCGCATCACGATTCAAAATGGAAAGTTAAACGTTCCGAAAAACCCTATCATCCCGTTTATCGAAGGAGATGGAACCGGGCCCGATATTTGGAGAGCTTCGCAAGCCGTGCTCGATGCAGCCGTGGCAAAAGCGTACAAGGGAGATCGAAAAATCGAGTGGTTTGAAGTCTTTGCGGGTGAGAAGTCGTTCAATAAGTTCAGCGACTGGCTTCCGGAAGATACGCTAACCGCGCTGAGGCACTATCTGGTGTCGATTAAAGGACCTCTCACCACTCCAGTGGGTGGAGGAATTCGTTCATTGAACGTGGCTCTTCGACAGATGCTTGATTTGTATGTTTGCCTGCGCCCCGTGCGCTGGTTCAAGGGTGTTCCGTCGCCAGTGAAACACCCTGAGAAGGTCGACATGACGATCTTCCGTGAAAATTGCGAAGACATTTATGCGGGTATCGAGTTTGAGCAGGGCAGCGAGAACGTGAAGAAGGTACTCGAGTTTCTGAAAGCTACTTTTCCGAAAGAATATGGCAAGATTCGTTTTCCAGAGACTTCCGGCATTGGCTTTAAGCCCGTGTCGAAAGAAGGAACCGAGCGCTTGGTTCGCTCGGCACTAGAGTTCGCGGTCACGAATAAGCGCAAATCGCTTACAATCGTTCATAAAGGCAACATCATGAAGTTCACCGAAGGAGCTTTCATGAAATGGGGCTATGACCTCGCGGAACGAGAATTTGGATCGAAAGTCTACACCTGGGCCAAGTGGGAGAAGACCAAGAAAGAAAAAGGCGAAGAAGCGGCCAATGCCGAAATGAAGGCCGAGCAAGCTGCTGGTAAGATCATCGTGAAAGATGCGATTGCGGATATCGCACTTCAGCAGGTTTTGACTCGTCCAGATGAGTTTGACGTCATTGCTACGCTGAATTTGAACGGCGATTATCTCTCAGACGCTTTGGCAGCCCAAGTGGGCGGCATCGGCATCGCTCCAGGTGGCAACGTAAACTATCTCACTGGTCATGCGGTTTTCGAGGCCACACATGGAACGGCGCCGAAGTATGCCAATCTCGATCGTGTGAATCCCGGCTCAGTGATTCTTTCAGGTGAAATGATGCTTCGTCATCTAGGCTGGAACGAAGCCGCGGATCTCATCATTAAAGGAATGGACGGCGCGATCGGTGCCAAGACCGTGACCTATGATTTTGCTCGCTTGATGAAGCAGGAAGGCGAAGCCGGAGTGAAAGAAGTGAAGTGCTCTGAGTTTGGCCAAGCTGTCATCGCACACATGTAAATTTTTGAATCTCAAATTGAACCAGGAGAAACACCTATGTCAAAAGCCCCAGTTAAAGTTGCAGTGACCGGCGCCGCCGGACAAATTGGTTATAGTTTGCTCTTTCGCATCGCAAGCGGCGAGATGTTCGGAAAAGACCAACCCGTTATCCTCCAGCTTCTCGAGCTTCCCCAAGCGCAGAAAGCCTTGGGCGGGGTGATGATGGAACTCGATGACTGTGCATTCCCACTTTTGGCTGGAATGATCGGAACAGAAGATCCAAATGTGGCCTTTAAGGACGCTCAAGTGGCGCTTCTTGTGGGGGCTCGTCCGCGTACTGCGGGAATGGAGCGCAAAGATCTGCTCACCGAAAACGGTAAGATCTTCACCGTTCAAGGCGAAGCCATTGGCAAGCATGCCCATCCCGACTGCAAGATTCTGGTCGTGGGTAATCCCGCCAACACCAACGCCTACATTGCCATGAAGACTGCTGCGAAGTTCGGTCGCGTGAAGCCTGAGAACTTCACGGCAATGCTCAGGCTTGATCATAATCGGGCGCTCTCGCAGCTTGCCGCCAAGACGGGGAAGGCCGTTGCGTCTTTCAAGAAGCTCACCGTTTGGGGCAATCATAGCCCCACGATGTATCCGGATTTCCGTTTCGCTTCGGCCGATGGTCAGGCCGTTAAGCCCATGATCGACGACACCTGGAACCGCGAAACCTTTATTCCGAAAGTGGGTAAGCGCGGGGCTGCCATCATTGAAGCACGCGGAGTTTCTTCAGCCGCATCGGCTGCTAATGCCGCCGTGGACCACATGCGCGACTGGTGGCTGGGTTCAAAGGGTGAATGGGTGACCATGGGTGTGCCTTCGGACGGCTCCTACGGTATTCCTGTTGGTGTGATTTATGGATTTCCGTGCACGACTGAAAATGGAAAGTATCAGATCGTGAAGGGACTGGAGATCGACGCCTTCTCGCGTGAGAAGATGGATGCGACTTTGAAGGAACTTGAAGAAGAGCGTGCCGCAGTGGCAGCGATGTTGGGATAAGCGAGGCCCGAATTGAAATTCTCGGGAGAGAGACTCTATCTTTCTAGTTTTTGGACTCTGGTGCTGCTGGCACTCTTAGGCATCACAGGCTGTAGCCATTTACGAGGTCGCGACATCGCGGCAACGAAAATGTCAGCGGACTGGACTTTTGAGGCGGCGTCTCAATGGATTCGTAAGGTGCCCAATCCACTGATTACGCCTGTGATTGTCCCGAGGCAGGCTTGGGATCCGATGTATCAACGAGCCGATCTCACCGTTCAGAAACTCAGTGAGATCCACACTTTGGTTATCCACAACTCCGAAACACCTGATTTTGATGATCGGGGCCTACGGCAAGTCATGAATGTGCACATGCTGAAGAATGGGTGGCCCGACATTGGGTACCATTATTTGATCGCATTGGACCCCAAGGACGGCCACTGGAAGGTATACGAGGGGCGTCCCATAGACCAAGTGGGGGCCCATGCAGGAGTGCTTCGCGACTCTGACGGAAAGCCTTCCGTTGGTCTGAATCAAAACACCCTCGGAATTGTGGTGCTAGGAACTTACGCTTGGAGAACTCCGGCCAAGCGAGAAGAGATGCTTCGGAATGTCCCAGAGGCCATTCGGAATACTCCTGAAGGAGAGGAGATGCTCACGCGCCTTTTAACTCCTTATGTGGATCCGAAGGCTCCGGAGTATCAGCGTCAGCCCGAGAGAGAGGCGTTGCACGTGCTTCTGGAGCTCGTAGATTTATTACTTCATGACCCGCGTTTTTCGGGGATCCAACGCATTCGAGCGCATGGCGCTCTGTCTGCGATAGAGCTGACTCCAACGCTCAGTAAGGATCAGCTATTTGGATTGGCCATCAATCCTTATCATACGGATTGCCCTGGTCACGGCATGATTCATCTCGTAGAGGCTATTCAGGCTCGTTACAAGGGCATTTTAGACTTGCGTCTCACTAATACCTTCGCGCGTTAAGATTCGAGTTCAGCCCAACGGCTGTAAAGTCGATCGATTTCTTGTTGTGCATCGGCCATCTCTTTTGAGAGGCGAGCGAGCGTGACCGAGTTGCTCATGTTTTCGGGCAAAGCGCTTTCGGCTGTTGCTTGAGCAAGCCTGGCTTCGGCAGCGGCAATGGTCTGCTCCATCAGGTCGAGCTCACGCTGGTCTTTGTAGCTGAGTTTCTTTTTCTTCGAAGACGACTGCCCATCTTCCCGTGTGGGAGCCTGCGCAGCAGGATTCTGGCTCGATGGTTTTTGGCGATTGTCGCGGGCTTGCTGAGTGATCCAGCTCTCCCACTGATCTAGATCAGCAAAGCTCACGAGCTTGGATCCCTCATGAGGGAAGGCGAGGATCGTGTTGGCCACTTGGCTCAAAAAGAATCGATCATGGGATACCAAAATCACGGCGCCATCGAATTCAATCAGGCACTCCTCCAAAACAGCCAGCGTGGCCATGTCGAGGTCATTGGTAGGCTCATCCAGCACCAGCACATTGGCAGGCCGAAGCATGAGCAGTGCAATCAGAAGTCTAGCTTGTTCGCCTCCCGAGAGCTTGCCTACGGTCATCTCCATTTGAGTGGGGCTGAAAAGAAAACGATCCAGATAACTGCGAACATGAAGTCGTTGCTCCCGGTAATCGACAAACTCACCCGAAGGGCAAACAGTCTTCAGCACCGTCAGCGTCGGATCCAGGGTTTCGCGTGATTGGTCAAAGTATGCGACTTTCAGTTGATCGGATCGGAAAATTTCACCGGTAGAGGCGGGCTCTTTTCCGAGCAAAACGCGAATTAAAGTCGACTTTCCACATCCGTTCAGACCTAAAAGCCCAAGCCTGGTTCCAGGCGATATCAAAAGGTCAAATTTCGAAAAAATCGACCGCTCGCCGAATGCCTTCGAGATGCCCTTAGCTTCAATGAGCTTTCGTGGAGTTCTTCCAGTTTGCCCGAAGTCCAGTCGAGCGGTTCGCGACACATTCCGGGCCGCTAGTCCATCGACCTCACTTTGAAGCTCTCCAGCGCGCTGAATTCGCGCCTGCTGTTTCGTGGTCCGAG
>JAGWZD010000320.1 GCA_018968995.1 Bdellovibrionales bacterium | reverse complement strand
TCACTGATAATGTTTCCGATCAAGTACAAGAAGCTCTCAATCACGAGTAGACCCATAATGACATTGTAATCTCGAGATAGAATCGAGCTGTATCCCAGCCACCCCATTCCATCGAGACCAAAGATCGTTTCGATGAGTAGAGCTCCTGCAAAAAATACCGAAAGAAAGTGACCTAATCCCGTGGCGAGCGGAATCAAGGCGTTGCGTAGGGCGTGTTTGAAAAGCACTTGTTTCTCTGGAAGGCCCTTGCTTCGTGCGGTTCGAACATAGTCCCGCTTCACTTCCTCGAGCATCGAATTTTTCATCAGAACGGTAAGGGTGGTGAAGCTTCCGATCATGTAGCAAATCAGCGGCAATATGAAATGCGATACTCGATCAGCGATTTTATCAAAGAAGTTGAGGTTCTCGTAACCATCAGAGACGAGGCCGTTGATGGGAAACCAATCGAGAAAGCTTCCGCCACCAAAGAGAACGATGAGCAGAATCGCTAGCATAAAGCTTGGCGTAGAATATCCCATGAAAAGTAAAACCGAACTGCCAGTATCGAAACTCTCGCCATTCTTCACAGCCTTGAGAATTCCGAGTGGGATGCATACCAAATAGCTGAGAATAAAGCTTACGATTCCGAATTGAATCGAGACTGGCATTTTGCGAAGAATGACGTCGATCACGGGCTCTTCGTGAGTAAAGCTTCGACCAAAATCAAGGGTGGCGAGATTCTTTAGCCAACGAAAGTATCGAGTATGAATCGGCTGATCAAAGCCGTACTGTTTTTTGAGAGCCTCGATGACTTCTTGGTTCACTTCTTGAGAGCCACGGCTGGTCGCTCCAGAGCCGCCCCCGTGCGACTCTGCCTGAAGAGCACCGAAACGGATGGCCTGGAGTTTTTGTTCGATTGGGGACCCTGGAGCTAGGTTAATGATCACAAACGCAATGAGCGTGATTCCAAACAGCGTTGGAAGGACCGCGATCAGGCGACGAATCAGGTAAATCCACATTGCAAATCAGCCCTACTTATTTCGGTGGTTCGAGCGTCCAGGTATTGATCCCGACGTCGTACTTGAGGAGTTCCTGTTTTTTCTTCACTCGCGCTGTATGCGCGTAAAGAGTGAACTTCCGATTAAACATAAAGGAGTATGGGGCATCGGCAGCGATGAGTTCATGAATTTGCTGCAGCATCTCGGTGCGCCTATTTTTGTCCATTGTTCCACGCATTTCATCAATGAGTTTATCCACTTTAGGGTTGGAGTAACCGATGAAATTACTGCCAGGAGACGGAATCGAGGCAGAGTGCCATATTTGCTTCGGGTCAGGCTCAAGGGTGTTATTGCTCCATCCCAAGGTCACGGCCTCGAACTTTCGTTCATCGAGAAGCTTGAGAAAGCTATTCCATTCTACGGTTTTAATATTCATGGTGATCCCGATTTTTTTCATATCTTCTTTCACCACGGTCCAATATTTCGCGTAGTCGGGATTCGCGTTCAGTAGAGTAAATTCAAAAAGCGTATCTTTTCCTTCGATCTTTTTTGCCAGGCCCTTTGGCCCCATTTTCCAGCCATTTTTTTGGAGAAGTTCGAGAGCTTTTTTGGGATCGAACTCAACGGGCTTCACTTTTGGTGAAGTGGCAGAACTTTTGTTCCCGAACGGACCGACCGCTTTTTCGCTCATGTCAAAATTGAATTTTTGAATCATGAAGTCGCGGTTCACTAAGTGAGACATCGCCATTCGGACATCGCGATACTTAAAAAATGGATGCTCGAAGTTCCATCCAATAAACCCATAACTAAAGTTGCTCGGGGAGGAATTCTGAGCTTGAACGGCAATGACTTTTGTTCCCCACTCGGGCCCTTGAGTTTTTTGCACGTATTGCTCTGGAGTCAGTGTCATGTAATCGAGATCGCCCTTTTTGAGCAGCTCGAGAGCCACGGCTTCTTCTTTCACGAGGCGGAAAAAAATTCGTGGAATCTGGTAGCGGTCGCTAAAATACGGAAGGTTGGCGCCGAAATAGTTGGGGTTTTTCTTCAGTAGGATTTTCTGCCCCTTGTCCCAGGTTTCTAGCGTGTACGGGCCCGTTCCGATCAGTGTTTTGTTGAACTTAGGATCTTTGGGGTCTCCTGATCCGTAAAAATGCTTTGGGATAATCGTCAGACCAGCAAGCACATCGAAATTCTTAAAGTACACTTGCTTCGTCGTGAACTGTACAGTTCGGGGGTCAATGACCTTCGCTTCTTTGATACCCTCGAGGTAAACCTTCTGCTGAGGGGCATCGAAGCGGCCCTCGAAGAAGACATCAAAGCTATATTTTACATCTTCTGCGTTGAGGGGGTGCCCATCGTGCCACTTTACTCCATCTCGGATGGTAAACGTGAAGGTCTTGCCGTCTTTCGAAATCTCGTATTTTTCAGCCAAGGCAGGAATCCAATCAAAAGTGTCTTCGCTGCGCTCCATGAGCGAGCTATAAATGTACCCTTGAACAACCGAGGCGTAGAAATCGCTAGAAGTAATAGGATTGAGCGTGGCCGGATCGGCTGAAAGCTCCAGGTAGAGGGTGTTGGGATCGGCTTTGGAGCGCCCTTTGGAGGTGCAGCTGGTGGTACCGGCGAGGACTGCCAGGGTGAGTCCAAAAACCATGATGAAACGAAGATTTCGCATGATCATTCCTCTCGTGATGAGTCGGGATTTTAATCTCGCCGCACTTTAGGTTAAGGGAAGGTCCATGTCCACCATCGACTCGATTGAGATGCCCCAGAATGAACCCGTCCGAGCTTACTCCCCGGCTATCCCTGAGGGGCAGTCCCAGAGGGCCAGTCTAAAGGCCAGGCTGGAGGCTATGGCTGCTGAAAAGCTCGAGATTCCGCTAGTGATCGGGGGGCAGGAAGTTCGCACTGAAAACACC
>JAGWZD010000319.1 GCA_018968995.1 Bdellovibrionales bacterium | reverse complement strand
CCCCCATTTCGGCTAGAAAAAATAAAACCGTCGTGGTCAAAAATGGGCCCCAGCGCGAATCTTGGGGCTCTTCCTCTAAGGTGTCGGGTTTGAGTGTCCAAAGAGCAAAAGCAAAAAACAAAACCGCTAATAGGATTCGCAGAACTTCTGGAGAAACCAGGCCGGCCGCAAATCTTCCCAGCCAGGCCGCCAAGGCGTGGTTCAAAAGTGTGGCCACCAAAATACCCGCAAGAATAGGACCAGGACGTTTAAAACGCGCCGCTAATGAAAACGCCAAAAGTTGGGTCTTATCCCCCATCTCACTCGCGGCAACGAGAACAAAAGAACTCAGAACGGTTTCCATGATTCGACCTTAGAGCGTTGTGCTCTCAGATCTGATGCTCGACTTCAAATAAAAAGGGGGGCGCGATTCGCAGCCCCCCTACTCACAGCGCCTGCCTGACTCAACTGCTTGGGTGGCTCAGGCCCAAAGCAGTGTCGGCGCGCCCCCCAGAATCTTAGAGTCTAGCCACATTAGCCACTAATTGCGCCACATCCATTCTGCCGCAAACGGTCTTGTTGGTCAGAATCTTCGTGGCGCCGCTACAAAGAGCATCCATCATCTGTGCTCGAGTGATGTTTCGGTTCACACTCAGAGCAAGCGCTATCGCACCGGCTACCTGAGGGGCTGCCATCGACGTTCCCGACATCGATTCATAGTAGCCGCCTGGAACCGAACTATTGATGCTACTTCCGGGAGCTGCGATAAAAACATTCTTAGAGCCAAAGTTTGAAAATACACTGAGCTCATCATTCTGATCCGTCGAAGCCACAGAAATCACTCCAGGATAATTGGCCGGATAAGTCGCGCGAGAGTCGTTGTCATTGGCTTCGTTTCCAGCAGCAGCAACAACATACACACCCTTAGCGATGGCTCTTTGAATGGCATCATTGAGTAGACTCGAATACCCACCGCCGCCCCAGGAATTCGAGATAACCTTCGCTCCATTGGCCACAGCATAATCAATGGCTTTAATAGCAGCCATCGTGTCACCACTGCCTCTAGAATCCATGAACTTTACAGGCATGATTTTTACTCGTTGATTGACTCCCACCACACCAATTCCATTTTTCTCAGCTCCAATGATTCCTGCGCAGTGAGTGCCATGCTTATTATCGTCGTAGGCGTTCGCGCGATTGCCGACAAAATCAAATCCGTATGACCCATCGGCCGATCTCCAGATGTTATTCCTTAAGTCAACATGGGTGTAATCGACGCCTGTATCGATCACCGCCACCACGATATCATCGGTGCCCACGCTCATATTCCAAGCGTCGGGAACCCGAAGAATCTGCCTAGAATAATCCAGCTGCTCATAGGGTTGAGCAGGCGTTGCTCCAGGCGTACGAACAGGATTTGGAGCAGGATTGGTTCGAGGAGGCTCGGGTCTGGTGCGTCCGAAACTCACGGAATAGACGTAGTTGGGTTCGCAAAAGTTTTCAGAGCAGATCGTTGCCTTTTCTTTTTCTGAAACTTGCTGAACTTTGCCATCAATGACTGCTAGTGTTCCTCGTGAATCGGGTTCACGAGCGACTCCGCAACCACTGCCGATACCGATAATCGCGAGAATGAGGATATGCCTTCCATGGCGTTCCATCATGAGCCTTCTCTCCGGTTGGCGGCCACAATCCTTGTGGCGCGCTCTACACCCTCATGAAAAGCAAAGATGCTGCCACTGTTGCAATCTGGCGAAGCGGTGTGCAAGTACGCGTGAGGATTGAAATCTTGCTGAAAACGGCCCCTTTCGCGTCAAGTTTTAACCGGAAAATGCTACCCGGCGATGGGGCCTACAGTGCCGTTTTGACCCCTTTCTTTGATAATCCCTGGGGTTGACTCCTCTAGTAAACCGGGCGAGCCTGCGCGCATGAAATTCACTGCATCGATTTCCATGGTTTTTGCTCTGTTTACCGGAATCCCAGCGATCGCCTCTCAGATTCCTCATTTGGAACTCGATCTCACAGGTCCAGAATATCGCCAGATTGAAAAAACGGGGCAACTTCATGGTGAAGCTTTTCAGCTCCTGACCCCCGACTCCACCTCGGCGCGACAGCTCGATCCGGTCTTGAATGCAGGGAAGCGGAATCTGGATTGGCTGAATCATATCAACGCCAGGCGCCCTTCGGCTGTGCCATTGTCGCTTTCAAGCCCGGACACCCAGATGGGCTTTCCAGTGGACTCTCCGCGCGCTTTTAACGTGGCCACCATTACAAAATGGTTTTCTGAACTTCGCTCGCAACTACCTGCAAACTTAGCCGCAATTGTACTAGACGGTGCCCCGTTTGCGGATGACCCGGGAATGAGCGATCAGGATTACATCAACGCTGCTCTGCAAGTGGATCGACTCTATCAGCTGGCATCGCGTTGGTTATTGCTTGAGCCTTACCTTCCACAACTTGCATACCGAAAGAAGCAAGACATTCGCTCTTACCTTGCTCTTCAAAACGACCCAGATCTTTCTAAAAAGCTGGCAAGCTTCGAGACTCTCGCTCCTGAAGAGCAAGAGCTTCTTCTGAAGCGACTTTACGAACTTTGTTTTAATAATCCCTCGCTTAATGAGTTGAACTGCCGAAATGAGCTCGCGGCCGCAAGACGGGTAAAAATGCTGGGCAGTTTTTATTCTAAATATGTTTCAGGCTCCGCCGCCCTTTACGCTTCATTTTTTCGAATCCCCAGAGGAAGAGGTGATGTCACTTGGACTGCTGCTGATCCATCCAGGATGACGATCCCTTTTGCTGATCCGCAGAACACGAAGATTCTGAACTTTCTTCGCGAGAATATTGAAGACGAATGGAAGTGGAACGGTTGGGGACTGAAGCTGGATTTCCGTCCGACTTGGACCTGGGGCATGACTCGAGTGGAATTTGAGCCC
>JAGWZD010000318.1 GCA_018968995.1 Bdellovibrionales bacterium | reverse complement strand
GCTCATAGTGAGTTGCTCCTTGGTTTGTTGATCAAGCAACTCAAACTTACGGTGCGCTCATTATGAGTCAACGAGGACACGCCTCATAATTTCCATCACCCAGCCCGGTACGATTCTTTTTGAGTCAACGCGGTTCTGAACCTGAGTCCATCGCGACACATTTCGAACTTCAGATTCACCTGTCATCATCAGGTTTGGGGATTTGATTCGGGGGTTCAGAATGAGAGCGACGAGTATTACAGTCTTTCAACCTATGAGTCTACTCACAGCACTCGTGATTTTTGCGGGCTGTCAACGGCACTCCTTTAGCGTGTCCCTTCGCGAAACCGTAAAGGGTGGAACTCCGATCGAAAACTGCCCAGCAAAAGAAGCCCCAGATCCCAGCAAAATCTTAGTCTATGCCCCAGACATCTACATGACGGTGGGTGGACAGAAAAATCAGAACACCTACCTTCAGGCAACTTTAAATGCCCTAAAAGGATGGAACTATGACGTGACGCTGGAAAGCCGAGTCGACGTCCAGATGAGTTCTTGCGATCTTTACAGCAAATATGCCCAAGTGTGGCTTTATCTTCCGTGCAATAACTTGCAGGTAATGGGTGACTCGAGCATCGGCGCCGTTCGAGAATACTATCGTGCAGGCCGAGGTCTTGCCGTCTGGGGCGATCTTCATTTCTTCAACGGCACGACTTTGAATGACCACTGCAATTCATTGGAAAAAGGCTACTTTGGCTCAGAACAAAGTCCCAGTTCATTAGCGAAAGTGGTGGAATCTGTATTTGGTGCCAAAGTGGACTTCACTGCCACAAAAACGAGTCCCATCACGACCTTTGAGGCGGCGCCTTCAACTCACGCACTGGTCAACACTTTCTCTCAAGTCAATGCGGTTTGGGACCAGCGCTTGACTCTTAAAAGCCAAGGACCGCTCCCCTTTCAAAAACTGAACGGTGCCTCCCCCTTCGGCCGTTTCATCGTCGAGGATGGGTCAACCGCCTCGACTAGACGACGCGCTTTTATGAGCATCTCGGATTATAATTACCACTCGCTTGGATTAACAGCCTCGCAGAACAGCGAACTCCCGAGCACTCTTAAAAAAGCAACCTGTGAGGTGGCCTCCTATTTCTCAGGCCGCCCCCTCAGTGGCTGCAACGCACCTGTCTCGGCTATCGCGAAGACTTCAATTTCGTCTGGAAAATCTGTATCGGCGCTTCAATCGATCCAGGAAATTTCAAAAAGACCCGAGGACAAATCTAAAACCGTCCAAGTGACGCTCGACCTCTATGAAGTGCGGGGCTCAGAGCCCGAAGAAGAAATCGTTCCGGCCCTGGTGAACCTGCTTCGCTTTCCGATCACCTCGGTACGTCATACAGCAGCGATGCTTCTGCGGCAGCACTGGTCTAAAAGCACTCTTCTGCATCAACTCACGGCGAACCCCGAAAGCTTTGGCCTGGGAGAAGAGTTCGCCCGTGACCTCCACGACGGTCGCCACTAAACCACCCTCTGCGGAATCCCAGTTATTTCAATATCCCTGCGAATGCAGCTACTTAGGCCGACATTGACACATCGCGACACTTGAGCGATCACTCCCCCACTTTCCACAAGGGGGATACTGAATGAAAAACCGAAAAAAGAAGTTCATTGCGGTCACGTTGGCGACGTCCATTTTTGCAACCTCGTCGACTCTAGCGCCTCGCCGGTCTGAAGCTGCTATTGGATTACTGGTGGCCACGGCAGGCAGTAACCCTGCCGCGAGTGTTTTCTTTTTCTTGGGTGCCGTCGGCACTGGCGCCAGCGCCGTGGTTTTCTTTAAAAAAGGGTGGAGATCTTCGGGTGCTGAAGCCTTTGTGAGTTACCTGCTTGCCGCTGGCTGCGCTGTCGGAGCTTATCTGCTTCTGGATGGACCACACGGAAAAGCGGGAGAACTTCCCTCGCTGAGTGCTTCAGATGCTCAGCGCTTGGGTCTCACCGAGAGTGAGTGGAAATCTTATGAGTCTGATCTAGCGCTTGCAAACGCTCTTCGAGAAGAGTCCATGCGCAGGACTGCCTCGGAGTTTGGAAAATCAGAAATCCAAAGCGAGCCTGAGCTTCAAAAGTACGCAGAAAGCCTGCGCATGAACTGGAAGGCGCTCACTGACGGAGCTGTGGCTCCAGAGACTCTTTCCGCCATTCAGAAGATGAGCCAGGTTTTAGTGAATCAGTAAAGCCGGAGACATTCATGAAGCTTCGTCAAAAAAGCGTAGCGTTTATCGTTGCGCTGAGCTTGTCGAGCGCGGCAATGATGGCACCCAAGCGAGCCGAAGCAGGGTTTTCCCTGATTTTGGCCGCTTGGAGTGGCCAGCCGCTTTTTCTTTTTTGGGGAATTTTAGGTAGCTCAGGCAGTGCAGGGGGCGCGGTGCTTTTTGCCCAACGTGCGTGGCATGCTCGAGGATCTAAGGCGTTGCTCTATTATGTTCTCGCTGCCGGTTGCTCGTTAGCCTTTGTTTATGTCCTCGATGCTCCCCACCATTCGTCCGAGGCTTTTCCCTCTCTCAATGATGAGAAAGCTCGCGAGATTGGACTCACTGAGGCTGAACATACGGCTTACGAAGCTGAACGTATGCAGATTCAAGCCCTGGCTGAAGAGGTATCCCTCCAGGCCTCAGGCACCCTTCCTGGGGGACGGGTAGAGACACTGCAACAATTCGAAGCCTTCATGCTGGCCCTTCACCAGAACTGGAATCAACGCGCTCCTGAACTTTTAAGTAGCGAAACGATGAAGGCCCTTTCAAAGATGTCTCAGCAATTGACCGAAAAACTGTCTAGCCCTTTGGAGCAACCATGAACCGCTTCTCCAAGACCAAAACTTTTGCGGCTCTGACGGCTGTAGCAATGCTATCATCGACAACTCTTTCACCCCGAGTCTCAGAGGCGAGCA
>JAGWZD010000317.1 GCA_018968995.1 Bdellovibrionales bacterium | reverse complement strand
GGCTTTCGACTGGAGGGGAAGGGACTCAGCGTCTTTTTGTCGGAAGAGCATCTTGGCCGGCACTCAGAGTATCTTGGGATACACCTGTGCAAAGGAAGTGATTTAAAAGCTCCTAGTGAGAACCTTTAAGAGGCTCAACGTTTTTTGTGCCAGCTTCCGTCGACTTTTTGAATAAAGCGTCCCGATTTTTCCTGGTCGATTCTGGAGTCACCCATGACACGCATAAAGACATCCAGACTTTGTCCTTGTTGAGCGGCTCGGCCCGTGTAGACGCTTTGTCGATCGGAATTCTCGTCATCGACGATTTTTCGGGTGGCCGCATCGACATCACCCTTTACCACTCCGAGTAGTCCGTCAGGTCGCTCGCCTACTTTTCCGGCATCCTTGGCTTGAACCACTTGTGCAGCACGGTTTTTCATTCTCTCCAGAGTCTCAGCTTCGGAGCTTGCGCGCACCTGGGCGGACAGTAAAAAGCTACAAATCAAAGTCACTGCAGAAAGGAGCGTTGATCGCTTTAGGTTTTTCATTCTTTAATCCCCGAAAATTTTATGATTTTGGTTTTTGTTGGATAGCTTGATTTTCAAGCTGCAGCAGGTCCTTATTTTTTTCCTGAATCTGAAGCTTGACCTCGTGGTCTACCTTGACATTGAGGTTCACGATAAAGGGCTTATCCGAGGGCTCAATTTTTACATTGTAGCTACAACCGAAAAGCGATCCAACAGACAACATCACCAGTACAGTCTTAGCGGATTTGCGAAAAGTCATTCAATAATGGTGCTTGATTCTAGAGATTATTCAACCGAGTTTTTTACTCATCGCGCGGAATATTTGAGAAATCGCGCATCATCGTGTTGAGAATGAGGCCCTCTAAATTTCCTTCGATGGGTATATGGATTTCAAAGGGTTGCCCCCGAGCGAGCGTTGGATTTTTGCCAGCGAGCTTAAGCTCAACGCGAAGCAAACTCTTCGGGTTTCGTGAGATCTGCGCATCGAGGGTGCGATAATGAAAGTCCTCAAGCGCCCTCAAAACCAAGGCTTGTTGTCCTTGCTGTAGAAGAGACTGAAATTCTTTTAGTGTTTCTATGGGGTTTGCGCTGACGGTGGTGCCATAGCTGAGGACTCCGGGGGCCGTAGCGGTTAGCTGAGCGGGCTCAATCCAAAGACCGGCGGCAAGTCCGTTTTCGGTGTTCCAACGGATATTTGCATGGCCCTCGAGTGCCCCCTTACCACTGAGATCGGGTCGATCCACAGCCCTCAGAAGTTCATATAGAGAGAGATTCTTAGCCTCGATCTTCACTAGCCCCGTGGTGGATGCAAGACTTTTGACACTAAAGTCCTGGATTGAGCTATTGATTTGTGCTCCCTGCCAACTCGACTCAAAGCTGCCGGTTCCTTGATCGCTAAGCACTAGACGCACATCTCGGATGGGCTGTAGTTTACCAATTCTCGTGGCTTCGATCAAAAGAGAGGGGTTTACAGAGTCAAACTTGCAGGCCCTAAGCGGATGACTGAAGTCTTCGGGTTTTCCGCTGCAAACGACTGCTGTGCGCAACAGAAATCCTCGAAGATCAAGGCCACGGATTGTACCCTCAGGAATGTCAGCCTCAAACGAAGAGCGGGTAAAAATCGGCATTCTTTTCGACACCGGTATTCGCACATCGAATTGGAGGCGAAGGTCTGTGTTTTTGAGGTCGGTGTTGTGAATATTGAAACGTTTTAATGTTCGGCGAAGCGAGGTGATTCCGAGATGAGCCTCAGAGTTTCCCGAGAATGCGAGTTCTTTGATAGATTTTTCAATTCGATAGGTCAGTTTTCCATTTGCACCTTCATTGGCAAAGTGAATTTCTCCCGACGTTGAAGCCCTAGTTTTCTGATAGTGGAACGGTTGATTCTTTAGATCGACTCGAAAGACAGGAATTTTTGGAAAGACTACTTTAAAGCTGGTTTTTGAGGTGCACGGATTAGCGGTAATGGTTTCTAGCTTTTCATCGCCTTGAATATTCCAACAAAAAAGAGCAGGTGAAGCTAACACCACAGACTGCAGTCGTTGAGCTGGAACCTCCAATCGTAAGGTTCCAGAGGGTCGCTCGAAATCACCCCCGAAGCTGAGGCGTAGCGAACTCAGGAACGGGTGCAAAACACCGAGCTCCATTTCGGCGCTATTGATGTGAGCTACATTTTTTTTCAGGTCAAAGAATCCATTAATTTCCAAATTTTTTGGGAGTAGTTCGAGCTCCTCCCGTCCGGATTTAAAGGTGAGAGAGGTCTCGCCAGACTTAAAAAAAACGCGAAATGCCGTCCACTTCAGACGCTGGATGCGAATAGAAGGCAGGCGAATGAAGACAGGTTTCTGAACCGTCACAGATAGGGTGAGGCCGCCAGTAGAAAAGTCAGAGACGATGGCTTTAGCTTCAAGTCCGTTTTCAAAAAGTGTGGACTCAATCTTGCCCTCCAACCAATGGGGAATGAACCGTTGCATCAAGACGTGACCGGTCACTACCGCAGCCAAAGCAAGCAATAGTGGTGTGAGAAGGAAGAGTTTGATGCGGCGGCTTATTTTCACTTTGAAAGTCTCAGGTCATTTTAGGCTGAAACCTCACTGTTCTTGCAAGGCCAAAGGGGCATTGGACTTTGTGCAAAACAGGCACAAATGGGGTTGACCCAGCCTATAGGGCTCTTAAAGTGGGGACCATGCAAACCCTGAATGACGCTCCCTCGTGGCTCTGGCTGACCCATTGGGGGGCCCGTTTAGTTCTGCTCTTACTGGCAGGTCTGTCGGTGGCCTCGGTTGCCGTGATTCTCGAGCGAAGGAAGTTTTATCGTTCGAATGCGCCAGGCACAGAGGCTCTCAGGAAGGCCACTGATCTGATTCGAAAAGAGGATTGGACTGGTATTCGTCAGCTTCTTGCGGGTTCGGC
>JAGWZD010000316.1 GCA_018968995.1 Bdellovibrionales bacterium | reverse complement strand
CTTAGGACAGTTTTTTGTATTTTCGCTGGCAACAATGGTGTCCGTGATAAAAACTTTCTCAATCGAAGAGCTAGAGATTCTCTCGATGGCAGGTCCGGAAAGAACACCATGGGAGGCGGCCGCTAAAACACGAATCGCACCATGATCGAGCACGGCTTGCGCTGCTTCAGTGAGGGTGCCCGCAGTGTCGATCATGTCATCTAAAATAACGGCAACCTTTCCTTGAACGTCGCCGATGATATTCATCGCCTTGGCAACGTTTGGCCCGGTTCGTCTTTTGTCGATCACCGCAACTGCCGCATTTAGTCTTTTGGCGTAGTGGCGTGCACGCTCCACGCCTCCCGCGTCAGGGCTTACCATAACGAGCTGATTCTCTGAGCCTTGGGTTTCGCGTTTGAGGCGCTCGAGCATCACCGGAGACGCAAAAAGGTTATCGAAAGGAATATTAAAGAACCCCTGAATCTGGCCAGCATGGAGATCCATCGATACGACTCGCGTTGCTCCGGCGGAGGTCAACAGGTCGGCGGTAAGTTTAGCGCTGATTGGAGTTCGCGGCGCCACTTTTCGATCCTGTCGGGCGTAGCCATAGTAAGGAATCACTGCTGTGATTTCCTTTGCGCTCGCTCGCTTGAGGGCGTCGATCATGATCAGCAGTTCCATCAAGGTCTCATTCACGGGGCCCGAGGTGCTCTGAATGACATAAACATCACGACCGCGGACGTTCTCACCAATCTCTACAAAGATTTCTCCGTCGCTAAAGCGTCGAACCTCGGCGCGGCCTAAGGTTTTACCCAAGCGCTGACAGATCTGTTCTGCGAGCGGGCGGTTCGAATTACCCGAAAGAATGACCCATTCCCGAAGGCGCATGGCTGAAGGATCTCCCTAGAAATTTTGCGGGGTTATACCTTAAGATGGGGCTTCCGGACAACCGGTTTTTGATGCAGCGTGTAACTCCGGAGGGGGCAGATGAGCAAAGCATTTACCAAAGAAGATTCAGGGGTTGAGTCACCTGCAGACGAGGCTGAGGAGGAGGGCACGCCCCTCCCTCGTGGGAGCAAAAACTACATGACCCCGCCGGGGGCGGAGCGTTTGAGGTCGGAATTAAGGCATCTTTTAAACGAGGCGCGTCCCGAGGTTGTCCGAACGGTTTCATGGGCGGCCTCGAATGGCGATCGCTCCGAAAACGGGGATTATATTTACGGAAAAAAGCGCTTACGCGAGATCGATCGAAGAATTCGGTTTTTACAGCGGAGGTTAGATCAAGTCGAGGTTGTCGATCCAAAGCAGCAGAAGGGGGATCGTGTCTTATTCGGTGCGCGCGTTACTGTTGAAGATGAGTCCGGAATCCAAAAGACTTACCGTATTGTGGGTATCGATGAAGCGGATCCGACGAACGGTGACGTCAGCTGGATCTCCCCGATTGCTAAAGCACTTTTAAACACTCGCGTGGGTGAAGTCATTTCCTTTCGTTCCCCGAAAGGTGAAGAGGAGCTTGAGATCGTTTCGGTTTCTTTCTCGTAGAGCCGTAAAAATCGACACACCGAATCTAATGATTCTTAGTTTGAGAAAATCTATCCAGAGAGTAAATCTCTACTAGCGTGCGTACCCCAAACAAGTTCTACCTCTATGAGCAGTCTGTCCAAAGCCCAGAGGCTCATATTGAGCTTTTAGCCCAAATCTGCACCGAAATGGGGCATTCGCGGGCTCGCCGAATGCGAGAAGATTTTTGTGGCACTGGCGCACTATCCTGCCACTGGGTTGCAGCTCATCCAGAAAATACAGCAGTAGGTTTAGATCTCGATCCTGAACCTCTTGCGTATGGAAAAAAAGTGAACGTAAGAGCTCTTTCTCAATCACAGAAACGCCGCGTGAATCTTTTAAGAAGCGACGTTTTGTCTCCAGCAAAGGGAAGCTTTGATCTTGTCGTTGCAGCGAACTTTTCTTTTTTTATTTTTAAAGAGCGAATTACTCTTTTGAATTACTTCAAAAAGGTTCGATCCAGTCTTGTCCGTGGAGGAATTTTTACTCTGGAAATGGCCGGAGGACCTGGAATGATTGCTCGGGGTCGCGAGAGGCGCACGATATCGATCCCACGAGTTGGTAAGGTGGTCTACACTTGGCATCAGAGAAAGTTTGATGCCGTTACTCATGACGCACTTTATTCGATTCACTTTACACTCCCAGACGGCCGGAAGATGAGTCATGTCTTTGAGTATGACTGGAGACTGTGGACTATTCCTGAAGTGAGAGATCTTTTGAAAGAAGCGGGTTTTAGCCGAAGCGCCGTTTATTGGGAAAAGGAAGATAAACACGGACGCGGCACTGGTGAGTATGAGTGTGTAAAAAATGGCGACAACTCGTTTGCCTGGATCGCGCAAGTTGTCGGGGTAAATTAGCTTGCGATCTTACGAAACTTTTTGTTCTTGAGTCTCGCTCTCTTTGGGCGAGCTTTCTTGAGGGGTAGATGCTGCTTTTTCGGTTGGAGAGATTTGCTCAAGAGGAAGTTTTGCTGGGCCACAAAGAACATTGCCGTCGAGGTCGAACCGGGAACCGTGGCACGAGCAGTCCCAGGTCTTTTCGAGATTATTGAAAGAGACTTCTCCGCCCATGTGAGTACATCGAGCCGATAAAAATTTAATTTCACCCTTTTCGTTGCAGGAGCTTGCTATGCGTTTTCCGTTCAGGCTGCCAACGCGGGCCTCCCCTGGCACCATCTTGATGGGGTTCACCTCTTTCTCCACACGAAGTTTTTCGCCGAGGGGCCGGATCACCCGAGACTCCAATAAGTTTTTGGGATACTCGAGGCTATTCGACAAAAGCTTTCCCAAACCACTTTTCCTGTTGGTTCGGTGAGGATTCAGAAGCTTTGAGAGATCTTCTCGTCTGCCCAGGGCAAGCTCTGAGAGAAGCATTCCGGCAAGAGCTCCTTGTGA
>JAGWZD010000315.1 GCA_018968995.1 Bdellovibrionales bacterium | reverse complement strand
GTGAGTTCAGGTAGAGTCCATGGAATTTCCGAAAACCCAGTGAGCTGGCATCGGCGCTCAGGGGTTTTCAGGCATTCAATCTGAAGTTGAGCAGCGGGCGTGTAGCGCTCAGTTCCTGAGATCGCGACCTCGAAAGACCAGAGGCTTTTCTCGGTTTCGCTTGTGGATGAAGTGAGGTTGCGGGGGTTGGGGCTCGCTCGAAAGCTGAACCCTTGGTATTTCAGTCGAAGCGCCCGGGCTGAGAGTCCCTGGGCCGCGCTTTCGGGGGCAAGAAGGGGCGATAGGGCTTGTTCGCTTCCGGTCATGGCGGCATCGATGAGTCGGTCGGTGAGTTCTTCAGGCGAGCGTGGAACCTCGCAAGCGCTGAGAAAAAGTAGGGCTATTCCGACGAGCGCGGAGTGAAGGCCCTTTTTGTGACGAGCGGGTCGCATTCTGAGGCGGAGGGGTACCGTATAATACCTGACTCGTCAAGTCAGGTTTAAAAGCCGAACGTAAGCCCGATCGAGTGGACTCCAGGAACGCTGGGATCCAGCCGAAGGGCCGAGACCTGGTAGTAGAGCTCCATGTAGTAGTTGTCGTTTGCTTTGCTCTGAAGCCAGGTTTCTGGACGTACCCGAAATGCGTAGCTGAGGCCCAGAAGAAGCCCGGGGCCGCTCTTGCCCATCACCATGCCTTTGGCGGAATCCAACTCTGAGGTCAGAATGTAGCGTCCGTATCCCAAGTCGGCGCGCAGGTTCACGCCGCGCATGAGATTGGTTCCGAGGGCTTGTCGAAAACTGGCGCCGACGAAAAGTCGTTGAGCTCGGGATTGAAGTTTTAAGGTTTGTCCGAAAATTTGAAGGTCTGTGTAAGAGTACTCGTCGGCGTAATTCAAGCTCACGCCTAGACCGGTGTCGTGTTTGAAAAAGGTGCGAAAAAGCGCGAGTTCCACTAGCCCAGGAACCGCTTTGGTGCCTGGCAGGTCTCGATAACTGCGGTAGAAACTGGGGTAGGCCATTTTAGCGTAACCCAAGCTGATGGTGTGAAGGGTGGCGCCAGTGGGAGTTTTAAAACCATCCGACCGACGGCGATTTTGAGTTTTTCTTGGGCGTGGTGCGGGCTCGTCTGCTTCTTCTTCGACTGGGTCTTCCTCAGCTTCTTTTTTTGGAGAGGGCTCCTCCACGGCAGAACCCTCCACCTCGGGGGGCGGGGGCTCATCGGCATACGACAGCGCAACAGATACAGTGGTCATTGCCGCGAGAGCTAAAAGCAACTGAGTTTTGAATTTCCACCCCATACCTTGACTGTAGCATGAGTTTTTTGGGGTTTAGGGTTGATTTCCCGAAGGCGCTCGAGTCATTTGGAAGTGGGACTCTGTCTTCAGGAAAGGTAGTCACGACTCAGATGCGAAAAGTGCTAGTGATTGGAGGCGCGGGATACATTGGCTCGCATACCCATTACGCGCTGATTGAGCGCGGAGTAGAGGTATTGGTTTATGACAATCTTTCGACGGGCTTTCGCGAGCTTATTCATCCACAGGCTCAGTTTATCGAAGGATGCATGAGTGATGAAGACCGGCTGACTACCCTGCTTCATCAACACAAAGTCGATGGCGTGATTCATTTTGCCGCCTCTATTCAAGTCGAGGAAAGTACTCGATTGCCGCTAGACTATTACTGGAACAATACATCGGGGCTTTTATCTGTATTAAAGTCTCTTCGAAATGCTCGATTGAAAGTTCCGTTTATTTTCTCCTCGACGGCGGCAGTGTACGGCGAGCCTTCCTCGGGCTTGGTTTCAGAGACGCAGACCTTGGCTCCGATCAATCCGTATGGTCGCAGTAAACTGTTCTCAGAACAGGTTTTGAAAGATCACGGCTTTGCAACGGGGCTTCCCTATATGATTTTGCGATATTTCAATGTAGCTGGCGCTCGCGCCGATGGCTCCATTGGTCAGCGTACACGCAATGCGACTCACTTGATAAAACTGGCTTGTGAGGTTGCCCTCAGAAAGCGCCCGGAACTTCTGGTTTTTGGTTCAGATTACCCAACGTTCGATGGCACTGGAGTTCGCGACTACATCCATGTAGAGGATCTCGCCGAAGCTCATATCTGTGCTTTAGAACATTTGTGGAGAGGTGGGCAGTCGAGCACCTATAACTGCGGTTATGGTCGGGGCGCTAGTGTGCTAGAAGTTCTCCGAGCATTTGAAAAGATTTTAGGTCGTCCGCTTCCCTTTAAGCTGACCGCCCGCAGAGCAGGCGATCCGGCAAGTTTAGTCGCAGATTCCAGTCGCATTCGAAACGAATTAGGTTGGGCTCCTAAGCGTGAGGCGCTTGAGGGCATTTGTCGAAGCGCTTTAGAGTGGGAGAGCTGTTCTATTTAAGAATCTTCTGTCTTTGCGCTGCTAGTTTATTTTGAAAACAACTGAGTCGGCGTCTGAAAATAGCACCGGCCACTGATATTTTTTATCTTGGAGTGACCGCAGAACGCTATAGTAAGATCCTTGGTGCCCCATATAGCTTTGCCGATCTAGGTAGAAATAGTGAGCACCCTCCTGTCGGAGCGCGGTATCTAGGACTTTTAGACATCCCTCGGGGCTTTGGTCCTGCGTGCAATGAGTGAAAAGTTTCAGCTCGAGATCAGGAAGCTCTTCAATGGGCAATACCTGATATTGCAAAAGATAATACAGCTCCTGATCACCTAGTGTGACAAGTCGAGTGCCCGCCGGGAGATTTTGTCTGATCCAATCTTTGGCTCGGCCATTATGGTGGCGCAAAAGCTGTGTGCGGGCATTCAGGGTAACTTTTCCTTGGGCGATCTTGGCAAAAGTATGAAGGCTCAAGCCACTGGTTCCCAGAATTACTAGAGTGGCGACGTAGACAAGAAATTTCGAGACAACGTTATTCAGCTGATAAAGCCAGTAGAAAAATGCGGCCGTGGATATCAGAGTCCACACTAAA
>JAGWZD010000010.1 GCA_018968995.1 Bdellovibrionales bacterium | reverse complement strand
TCCACTAACTCGATTTTGAGTTTGCGATAATCTGAAATGAACTGCGCCCAAAGCCCAGGATCAACCTCTAATGAAGCGGGGCCGCCTCCAGCGAACTCCACAGAAGAGCACTGTTTGCCCTCTAAACTTCCCACAATCACGTCGAACGGCTCGCTCTTAGACGCTTTCTGTACTGGGGGTTTTGCGGCCACCTCTTTCAATTCATCAGTTCCCACTTCTACGTGTTCTTTGATCAACGAAGCAGCCGTCAATGGAGCTTTCGAGGCGCTTTTGGATTTAAAATGCCAGGTCGCCACCACACCGATGACGCTGAGTGACGCTACGAGAACTCCAAGGCCCTTTAGGCGCATAACGCAACCTCTCCTTCTCGAAAATTGTACGAGATCGAAAACAATCCGCAAATGACGGTTTTATGACGACACTGAGATTTGAATTCCCGAGAGGGCCCGTGCACAATTTCGGCTTATGACTTTTACCCCACGTGCTCGTTTTCGCTTCGCATTTTTTGCCCTGCTCGCCATTGTTTTGAATGCCTGCTCGACCAGCCCCAAATTTCAGGCAGGAAAACGCACTGAGAATCTCTCTGACACCACTGGTGATGAACAGACGATCGTCATCATGGGATTAAACGATTTTCATGGCGCCCTTTTGCCTCTCGAAATGCGGTCGAAAGAATCTGACGAAAAACAGCGGGTCAACTACAGGGCCGGAGGTGCTGCGATGCTGGCATCTTACGTCGATATTCTTCGGGGCACCTTTGGACCCAATTTTTTTATTCTCGATGCCGGAGATGAGTTTCAAGGAACGCTCGAAAGCAATGCCTCAGAGGGAAAACCCATCGTCGAATTTTTTAATCGAATTGGGGTTTCGGCGGCCGCTGTGGGCAATCATGAATTTGATTTCGGGCCCGAAGGCGATGTTCCAGTGGGAGCCCCCGGAAGCGATCTTCGCGGCGCTCTGAAGGCGCGAATGAAAGAGGCGAAGTACCCTTACCTTTCGGCGAATATGTCGTACCGAGACGGGCGCCCCCTTGATTTTCCGAACCTGTATCCTAGCGTGATGCTGCAAGCAGGGCGACTTAAAGTGGGTGTGGTTGGCCTGAGCACGGTCATGACCCCGGTGACGACTCGCCCTGAATTCGTGAAAGACTTGCAGTTCTCAGCGGGTGCTGAAGCGACGCTTCGGGAATCTAAAAAGTTGCGCGCACAAGGGGCACATCTCGTTGTGGTGGTGGCTCATGCAGGCCTGCGCTGTGAGCGGCGCCGTCCCGAGCCCGGCTTATTGCGACGCCCCGGTGATAATGAAGGAGCTTGCGATCCCGACGAAGAGATTACGGAGATGATCGAGGCGTTGCCGACGGGAACGGTCGACGCCGTGATCTCGGGGCACACCCACACGGTGGTTCATCATTTTGTGCGAGGAATCCCAGTGATTCAGGCCGGCGCCAGCGGCCAATACTTCAACTTAGTGTACCTTACCTGGAACTGGAAAGAAAAACGCCTCGTCACTTCTGAGATGGCGATCGAAGGGCCAGTGCCCATTTGCGAGAAAGTCTTCGACGGGCAAGGCGATTGTAACGGTGTACGCACGGCGCCTCGCACCGGGCGTGGCAAACTGAGCACTCCTAAGTTTCATGGGGCGACGATGAAACCCTCTTCTTCCATTTCTAAATGGCTGGTGGGTGTCGATCATGAGGTGACACAACTCAAGAAAAAAGTAGTGGGCACTGCCTCGCGACCGCTCGAGCATGTTCGTGAAAGAGAAAGCCCGCTTGGAAACCTGATTACCGATGCCATGCGTGAGGCGATGAAAGCCGATATCGCCATTACGAACCCTGGAGGTATTCGGTCGAGCATCGACTCAGGTCCAATTCAATATGAAGACGTCTTTCGAGCGTTTCCTTTTGATAATGACATCCGCGTGGTTGAGATGAACGAGGACGAGATTCGACTGATGCTCCGGGTGGCTCAAAGTGGGGCACGCGGATATTTCCCAGTTTCTGGACTCAAACTTACCCTTCTTCATCCTCATGTGTCGGCGGAGGGAACGGACCTGAATGGAAACAAAAAAATTGATCCGTGGGAAATGAACCGCTTAGTGGCCGTGACTCTTCCCGACGGAACGCCTCTAAAAAAAGGGAAACTCTACCGAGTCGCTATTCCTGATTTTCTGCTGAGCGGCGGAGACGATATGGGTTATGCCATGGACCGAATTCCCAAAAGCCGTGTGCTTCAGGTGGGCGGCACCTACATGCGGGACGCATTAGTGGACAAGTTAGCACGGGATGGCGCTGTCAATTCGGCCGAATCCCCCTTGGTCAAGCCCGAGGCCCCCAGGGTGACCTACGTCAACGCTAAGCCCCCGAAACCAGGCCGCAAGAAAGCACGCCGCACTCGAAAACATGCCTCAGCCCCCCCATGCGTAAGTCATGGTATCCTGAGAACATGAGCACGGGACGGCAAGCACTCGAAACCTGGGAAAAAAACACCGAAAAAGAGTTTAAAACAAACAAGACGGTACTGAGTTTTGATGAGTACCTCGCCGTGCTCGGTGAAAACCCACAACGGCAGCTTCGCGGAACCGCGCTTTACGCCGCGGACATGCTCGATCATTTTGGCAAGGCTCCTGTTTCTACAGAGCCTGCCGAGCCCGGCAGTGCTCCGATTTTCAGGTTCTCAATCTTTGACCAATGCCAGGAGTTCGGAGCAAGGCGCGTGATCGGTCAAGAGCTGGTACAAACACAAATCTACCGAACGCTTCGCACGTTTGGGCACCAAGGAATGAATAACCGGCTCATTCTTCTGCATGGGCCCAACGGAAGCGCGAAAAGCTCGATTGCTCAGGCCTTGATGGCGGGCCTTGAGGCGTACTCACATCTTACAGACGGCGCGCTTTATTCTTTCAATTGGGTTTTTCCGATCGAAAAACTCGTAAAGGCTGGAATCGGCCTCGGTAGCACCGGACAATCGCGGGCCGAGCCTCTTCAAACGTTTGCCCATCTTCATGATGAGGATGTCGCTGCTCGACTACCCTGCGAACTGCGTGATCATCCGATTCTTTTGATCCCTGCCCGCGAACGACTGCAGTTTTTAGAAAAATTTTTAGGCCCAGAAAAAGCACAAACCCTTTGGAAGAGCATTCCCAATCACTTGAAGCGCGGAGAACTCTGCCACCGCTGCAGGATGATCACCGATGCGCTGCTGGTCTCTCATCAGGGCAATGTAAAAAAAGTGCTCATGCACATCCAGGTAGAGCGCTTTGTACTGGCTCGGCGCTATCGCCGTGGTCTGGTCACCATCGAACCTCAACTTCATGTGGACGCGGGATACCAACAGCTGACGATGAATCGTTCGATCGGTCAGCTCCCCTCGGCACTGCAGGGCTTGAATCTTTTTACCGTTCAAGGCGACCTCATTGATGGTAACCGGGGGATGATTGAGTTTTCAGATCTCCTCAAACGACCCGTTGATTCGTTTAAGTACATTTTAGGCCTTTGTGAAAGCCAGAGTGTGAACGTGGGCGCGTCGATTGCTTATTTAGATTCGCTCTATATCGGATCAGCCAACGAGCTTCAGCTCGATGCTTTTAAGGAATATCCAGATTTCACCAGCTTTAAGGCTCGAATTGAACTGATTCGAGTGCCGTATCTGTTGGAGGTTTCGCGAGAGACCCAAATCTATACAGAGATTACGGAGCAAGTGGCTGGAAGTAAGCATGTGGCACCCCACGCTACTTGGGCTGCGGCGTTATGGTCGGTGCTGACCCGGCTCAAAAAGCCCAATAGTGTGAACTACTCGCCAGCGGTCAGCTCGATCGTTTCGAGTTTAACTCCTCTTGAAAAAGCGAAACTTTATGACTCCGAAGAAATTCCTCCCTCTTTAACGGCTGAAGACAAGAAACTTCTTCGCAGTCATCTCGCCAAGGTACGAGAGGAATATCAGAACGTGCCATATTATGAAGGCCGAACGGGGGCCTCAGCGCGCGAAATTAAGTCAATTTTATTTGATGCCGCCCAGAATGCTGAATTTCCCTGTCTTTCACCACTCGCAGTACTTCGTGAGATCGAGACTTTCAGTAAGCATGTCTCGGAGTACGAGTTTCTCAAGCAAGACGTCAAAGAGGGCTACCATGATGCGGTGGAATTCATCGCTACGGTTCGAAACGAATATTTGAACCGAATTGACTCTGAGGTTCGAGAAAGCATTGGGCTTTACGACCATCGGCAGTGGGAAGAGTTTCTCAAAAAATACGTTCAGCACTTGGCTGCTGCCATCAAAAAAGAGCGAATTAAGAATTCGATCACTGGCAAAATGGACGAGCCCGATCAGTCGCTCATGGAAGAGTTCGAGCGGATTGTAGAGGCACCTGGCAAAGGAAACCCCGAGAGTGACGAACTGAAGGCCTTCCGGCAGAACATCATCTCGCAAGTGGGGGCCTGGTCGCTCGATCACCCCCATGAGGCGGTGGTCTATGCCCGGGTTTTCCCAGAATACTGGCAGAAACTCGAAAAACACTATTACGAGTCGCAAAAGGCCGTTTTAACAAAAATGCACGAAGTCTTGCTCGTTTATGGTAAAGGAAGCACCGATCCTGAGAGCCTGAAACTGGCTCAGGACACGATCCGGAATATGACCGGACGGTTGGGCTACTGTGAACACTGTGCCAAGGAAGTGATCACATTTCTTTTAAAGCAACGGTATTAGATTTTCACTCTTGGCTTTGAATTGATCATGGTCCAAAGCACTCATCACGTCACGCTTGAGCATTACCTGGTCACCCATAATGTGGGACCTAATCAGGGCGGCATTCGCTTAGACCACTTCCTGAAAGAGCGCTACCGCAGACGTTCACGCGAGTCGATTCAGCGGGCCATTGACGATGGTGACATTACGATTCTGAGGCATCAAGGTCGACACGTTAGCGTCGGACGACTCAAACCCAGTACCGCGCTTTTGCCCGGGGATGAGGTTCGGGTGCTTACCGAACGAAAGCCAGAACCTGATGTCGACTTTAACTACCGAGTGATTTTCGAAGATGAAGACCTCTTCATCATCGACAAGCCTCCTCATTTGCCGGTTCATCCCGCCGGCCGCTATTATTTCAATACGCTACTGGTTCATCTGAAAACTCGAGGTTTTCAAGATCCTCTTCGGGCTGATCGCGAGTACTTTCTGGCTCATCGTATTGACAAAGAAACCAGTGGCATCCTGGTGTTGGCTAAAAATAAGGAAATCTGCGCCGGACTCACGGCTCAATTTGCTGCGCGCACGACTCAGAAGCGCTACTTGGCTGTGGTGCGAGGAATTCCTCCCGAGCAGTTTACTGTAGATGAGCCGATGGCTCGATCGCCGCATTCAAAAATTGAACTGAAAATGAGTATCCTGCCCGAGAATCAGGGGGGGCTGAGTGCGAAGACTGAGTTTCGGCGTTTAGAAACGGCCGGAGCATTTGCTTTAGTTGAATGCTTTCCAAAAACAGGCCGGCAGCACCAGATTCGCGTGCATCTCGATCACGTTGGGCATCCCTTAGTCGGAGACAAGCTTTACGGAATGCCTGAAGAAGACGCTTTGTATTTTTTTGAGCGCGAACTTCTCACGCCTGAGCGCTGGGCCAAGCTTCTGCATCATCGGCATGGCCTACACGCGGCCTCGCTGGGATTTGAGCATCCGACAACCAAAAAATGGGTCGAGTTTCACTCTGAGCTTCCAGCGGATCTTCGTGAGTTTCTAGACCGACAAAAGGCCTAGTACCGTTTATTCTTCGTCGCTTCTTGAGGGGCCACGCACTTCAAACCATCGCTGATCGAGCTTGCCGTCCACTTCCAGTAGGTCTGAAGATTTCAGCATCTGGTGCACCATCGCTTCACGGGCGATGTCGAGGTCTTGAATCATCGGAGTGCCTTTAAAATCGGTATAACCAGAACCGCCATCGAGTAAGAAATCGAGTGTCGCGACATTAAACGCTCGGTCTTCCACCACCCCACCTTGGTGCTGATCGAAAATCAGCTGCCCATCGACGGTTTCTACGGTCAAAAGCTGGGCATTCGGATCCACCCCCCCGCCGCGACAGTTTCGGCTAAACCGTACCCGAAGCCCGCTTTGCATGAGGGCGCCGTAATCGCCGCAGGTTTGAATCGATCGCTGTAAGAGACTAATCACCTGACGTGTGCGCATGGGGCCCGCCACCACAGCACGATTGCCGAAGGGCAGAACCTCGAAGAACTGTTCATAGGTCACTGTTCCAGCCGGTAAGTCGGTTCGAATGCCTCCGGTATTGAGAAACGACAAATCGGCTCCAGAGGCCTGGCGCAAAATATCGGTCAGCAAATCCACCAGCGAGCTTTCCCGGACCCGGTCGCGCTTCAGCGGAGACTTCGCCACAAAAAGCTTTTGATCACTTAAATTTCGAATCGCCGCGCGAGCATCGGCAATGAGCTTCAGAACCCGTTGATTGAACTCTACCGGAATTTGCTCATACGAAACGGCACCCTCGGTGCTGCCTTCGACCACTGGCTTTACCGAGCAAAACTTCTTGGCATCATCATCGCAACGCTGATGCAGCAGGGCCACGCCAGACAGCGCCTCGGTTTTCGACGCGACCAATTTTTTAGTCGCCAAATCAAAGGTGAAGTCGATCCGGCCGAAGCGCTCGCCTCCACTACCCGATTGAATGATCGGCACTCCATCCACAAATTCTTTTTGAATCATGTGGGTGTGTCCAGCCACGACAAGATCCAAACGCGGATTCTTGTCGGCGCGAATCGCTTTCACAAACTGGGTGAGCTCGGGCTTCCCAGGCGAGTTGGCACTATGAATCACCAGAATAAAGACATCGGCACGGTCACCAATTTCGTCACGAATCTCGCGGTAAGTGCCAACGGCATCTCGAAAGCAAAGATCGCTCACGTTCACGGCTGTTGTCATCGAGGCCGTCGAGGGGTGATCCAGACCAATAATGGCCACTTTCATGGCCCCGAAATCGCGAATCAAATAGGGTTTTAAAAACTGTGGGCGGCGCGCCTTTTTCCAATCGATCGATACACCCGAAGGCGCCGTGCATGAGTTACTGGCCACATCCACCACGCGGCCGGTTTTGGTGTCGGTCAGAGAATCTCGAAAATAGGTGTTGGCTGATAGAAGAGGAAACTTCACTTTTGCGGCAAGCCCCTCGATCACTTCGCGAGGATTTTCGTCACTTGAAGTGGGTCGATCTTTTAACCAGCCTTTGGGGCCGAAATCGTAATCATGGTTTCCAGGAACCACGGCATCATACCCGATTTCATCCATGGCCGAGAAGACCAGATCGCCCTCGTTGGTGTTGCTAATCAGGGTGCCTTGAAATTGATCGCCCGCATCGAGGACTAAAACCCGCCCGCCCTTTGACTCGATAGCCGAGCGGATGGAACGAATCACGCCCCCCCAAAACGCAAGGCCGCCAATGGGTTCACCGGTGGTGCGGTACTTTCCCGGCTCAACGCCCCCATGAATGTCATTAGTGGCCAGAACCGTGAGCTGCACCTCACCGGTGCCCGCTAAAGGAGGCAGATCGCTTTTCTGATAAAGCCCCCCTGTGGCGCCTAAACTCGATTTCGGAACCGAACTTGCGATCGGCTCGCACGCTGATAAAAGCGCGCAAAGACCAATCAGGCTGACTCGAATGGAAGAGTGCCACACTCGCATGGGGGGGCACCCTACTCAAGCCGACCGAAAAAGACAAGTATTCAATATACCGTGCAAGCGCTTAATATTACGTGCTATTTTGATCTGGCTGCAGCCACCTGTACCAGAGTCCGGGCCATCTGGCAGAACCCTAAGCCACTGGGCTGAGAGGTCAGGTACCGCGGAGGATGACGCAGACGGTCGACAAAGTCTCGCAGATTGGCCACTCCCACAGATAACGAGAAGCGCTGAAAAAGCGGCTCATCGTTGGGCGAGTCTCCAATAAAAAGCCACTCCGATAAACCGGGCGGGGTTTGCCCCAGCGCTTGTTCGAAGGCCGGGCTTTGAAGCAAGTGTGTGAAGCCCGAATATTTATCGTAATCTCCAAACCAGGCATTCACATGAATGCTACTGACTTTCGCATGAGCGCCCAGGCCTTCACAAAGGGCCACCAAACGATTGACCTCGGCTCGGGGCCACGCAGGTACGTCCTCACAGAAATCGATCGCTAAATCGTATTCTCGGTAGGCCTGATCCGACGCCCACCGCGCGTGAGGAAAAGCCCGAAGCACCTCTTGAGCGAGAGTCTCAATCTGAGGCTTAGGATTTTTGGGCGCCTGGGGGGTGGTCAGACGCTCGCGCTTGCCGTTTTTCATGAAAAACGAAAACCCCCCGTTTTCTCCCACTACAGCGTCGACAGGCCAAAACCTCGCAAAATGATCACACCACCCGGCAGGCCGCCCCGTGATGGGCACAACCCTGTACCCGCTCGATTTTAGCGCCCACAGGGCGGCGTAGGCCTCTGCTGTGAGTTTACCTTGGGTCGAGAGGGTGTCATCAATGTCGAGGCAAACCCCTCGAACCTGAGACAACTCCTCCATCGAAGCGTTTTCCCACGGAATCAGCTGAGTCATGACTTTCGACCTCCCGAGTGCCGGCACGGCTCATGGCAAGTGGACTGATGGTATTCACACGGCTCGACATGAATCGTGACTGAAGAGCCTGGAAATCGGGTTAAGATTCGCGCTTCGAGGTCATCGCACACTTCGTGAGACCGACTCACGGTCATGTTTTTGCAAACTACTAGATGAAAATCGACGTATCGAGTCGCCCCCCCCTTTCGAGACCGCAAATCATGAGCTTCCAGCACGTGCTCGGGGCCGGACTTCAAAATTTCGCGAAGCTCTTGAAGCTCGCTGGCGGGAAGCTGAGTGTCGGTCAGCTCGCCAATGGCTCGCTTCACTTGCTTCACAGAAATCGCTGCGATGTAGGCTGCAATTCCAAAGGCCATCAGCGGGTCGATCCAAAGCCAGCCCGTCCATCGCATCAGCAGAAGGCCCACCAAAACACCCAAAGAAGCGACGACGTCGGCAAGAAAATGAAGTGCATTGACGTGAATGGCAGAACTTTCCGTTAGGTCGGCAGCGCCGCGGTTATGGCGGTACATGAAGTACGACACGACCATCGAGATGAAAATCGTAGCAATGGCCAGACCTTCATGCTGTATGGGTTCGGGGTTTTGCCAGTGAAGCCAGCCCTCCCAAAAAATCCAGGCCGCTGCCACAACCAGAAGCACGCTTTCAAGAAGGCTAGAGAGGGTTTCAATTTTTCCGTGACCATAGGGATGGTCGTGATCGGCAGGCTTTCCGGCGGCTCGAATCGTAAAAAACGCCACTCCGGCTGAAAGTAAGTCTAGGAAGGAGTGGATGCCCTCAGAAAGTACACCCACGGATTGCGAGGCCACTCCCACGCCGACTTTAAAAACGGTCAAAGCAATCGTGGCCACGAGGGCCAGGGTGGCGGCCCGTCGCCTCAGTCGCTCATTCGAAGGTATACATCACCCCGCCCGACAAGGTGCTTTCGGCGTTGTTGATGGCGACGTTCAGTTCCATCGAGTAAGCCACCTGGCGGCTCATATGAAAAAACGAGCCCACGGCTAAAGCCGAGCTGATTTGAAAGCGCCCATCGCGAATCGAGAAGCCGTAAGGAAAGGCTAGAAACGGCTCGACGTCTCCGCCGCGGCTACCGAAGCGGTTATGAAGGTACGGAATCAACTGGGTTTCAAAACGTCCCTGGGTTTTCGGATTCCCGGTGGTTTCAGTGATGCCGGTTCCGGCACTTTGAATGCTGACTTGAACCCACATCGCTTGAACGGCCACGCCAATTCCAGGCTGCCCGTCGATGTCGGGAAAAAAATCAGCCGTCGCATTGGCGCCGAGACGAAACTGCCGTGGACCTCCGCCGGTACCAATAATGAACGAGGCGTTCGATAGGTCGTTGATGCCTGTGGCGTAGCGGAAGGTAGCGCCCAGGCCTGCCCCGTTACTAAGAACGAATTCGGGCTCAAAGCCCAAGGCCGATTGACCGGGCTCGAGGTATTGAACGGCATTAAACACCGAGGCGCGAGACGCCTGCGAATTCAGCAAGATCAGGCTGCTGAGGGCGAGAATCGATATTCGGCAGATCGTGTTCATGCTCTTAGGTTTAACCCGAGCGCGGCCTTGCGAAAAGCCCGAAGTCATGGAATAGAGGGGCGGATTGGTCGGAATGGTGACTATAGCTCAGTTGGTTAGAGCACCGGATTGTGATTCCGGGGGTCGCGGGTTCAAGTCCCGTTAGTCACCCCACTTTCTTGGCTCTCAGAATCGACTTCCATTCAAAGTTTAGTTACGATTCGGAACGTTCATGAAATCTTTCACAAATTCACTGCTCTACCCCGCAGGAATCGACCTGTTTTGTACCGGAAAAAAGTTTCTGGTTTACAATATGGTCAGCCGAAACCTGAAGATTAAGTATCGTCGATCGGTTTTAGGCATCTTTTGGACGCTCTTAAACCCTCTGGCCTTAGCGACGATTTACTATTTCGTCTTTAAGGTCGTGATGAATGTGCAGCTTCCGAATTACCTGCCCTTTATTTTAAGTGGAGTTTTGCCTTGGGCGTTTTTCTCTCAGTCGGTTTCAGAATCCACTGAAAGCTTTGTGGCGAACGCAGGTCTACTGACGAAAGTTCCAGTGCCTATTCAAGTTTTTCCGTATGTCGGGGTGCTCACGAATTTTGTGACACTCGTGCTGGCGACCCCGATTATTTTGGTCGCAGCGTGGCTTCACCAAACGCCCATCACGGCAGCCTATTTTCTTTTTCCGTTCTATGGGCTGGCTCTTTTCGCCATGGCCTATAGTGCCTCGATCGTTCTGGCGATCAGCTTTGTGTACTTTCGCGACCTCAAGCACCTTGTGGGTCTCATCCTTCAAATTTGGTTTTACGCTTCGCCGATTGTGTACCGCGAGCAAATGATTCCTGAAAAATACCGATGGATTTTGTTTTTTAATCCTTTAGGCCAAATCTTTGAGGGCATTCATTCCGTGCTACTTGATGGACAAGCCCCGTCGGTATGGTCACTGGCCACGGTGTGTTTTTGGGTTTTTGTATTTCTTGCCGTCGCACTTTTCTTCCAGAAAAGGCTGTGTCGCGAATTGGTAGAATCGCTATGAGTAGATCCCAAGCTCAACCGGTCATTTCGGTTCAAAACGTCTCGAAACGCTTTCGTTATTGGTCTGATCGGCCCACCAGCATTAAGACGGCACTCGTCGATCTGGTGCGCGGAAAATTTCAGGCAGGTCATATTCAAACGTTTCAATGCCTCGAGAATATTAGCTTTGATATTTATCCCGGCGAATTTGTGGGCATCATGGGTAAGAACGGGGCAGGAAAAAGCACGCTGCTGAAAATGATTTCAGGCATTTATACCCCTACTTCTGGAAAAATTATCATCCGTGAACGAATCGCTCCGCTGATTGAGCTGGGCGCAGGCTTTAACGGCGAGCTTTCGGGCTATGAGAACATTTTTTTAAACGCCGCCATTTTGGGATTCGGGCGCAAGGCCACGCTTGAGGCGCTGCAAGCCATCATCGAGTTTAGTGAACTCGGCGATAAAATTCACATGCCGGTGAAGAATTACTCCAGCGGCATGCTTGTGCGACTGGGCTTTTCCATTGCCACCCACCTCGATGCGCCTATTTTGCTTATTGATGAAGTTCTGGCGGTGGGCGATCATCAGTTTCAGCAGAAATGCCTGGCTAAAATTCGAGAACTTCATGAAGAGAAGAAACGAACGATCGTACTGATCACTCACGATGCCGGGGCTGTGGAACGAAACTGCACCAAGGCGATTTTGATTGAACGCGGAGGTGTGGCGGTTGAGGGGGAGCCGGGGGTGATTTCTACGAGATATTTGACGAATTAAACCCCAAGCCTATCAGCAGACTCAAAGTCGTAATAAATCGAAGTGACTAGTGTTTGTTGGGATACCAGCCGTCTAGCTCCTAAGAGTCTATCCTCTTCGTTCATCAAGACCTTCAACCAACCGTGAGCCTCATCACTGACGTACAATGCATCTTTCGCAAGGGCCTCTGCACGGACATTAGGATCCAACCGAGAGGCTGACTCCGAATGGGTGATCACGGGAATACCGAAGGCTAGAGCTTCCAGAGACTTTATTCGAACACCCGATCCATAAAGATGAGGCACGAGCATGAGCGACAGTCCCCTCCAAAAATCCCCTTCATTTTCAACAAAGCCCATCACCTGAACAAAAGGATACTTCTTTAGTCGTACCAGCAAATCCGGCTCTATTCCCCTACCAGTGACGTCGGTGGATGAAACTGGTCCAAGTGAGATGTTAGAAGCGCCGTGACAAAATTTTCTTCTTTTGCTGAACAAAGTAGACGACTGATGAAACGGAAGCGCTTCACCGAAGAGCAAATTGCTGCCGTCCTCAAACAGGCTGAATCTGGGGTTGATCTCAAAGACTTGTGCCGCAAGTTCGGATTCACCGAGACGACGTTCTACCGTTGGAAGAAGCAGTATGCGGGCATGGGAATTTCTGAACTTCGTGAGCTCAGGCAAACCCGAGATGAAAACGCGAAGCTAAAGCAGATCGTGGCCGACCTGACGCTCGACAAGCAGATGCTCCAGGAGCTCCTCAAAAAAAAGTTCTAAGGCCCCGGCAGAAGCGCCTGGCGAGTAAGTGGCTTAAAGATGCTTACCGGATTAGCGAGCGGAGGTCGTGTCGGATTGTTCCGATCTATTGATCCACCGCGCGGTATCAGGTCAAACCCAAGAATGATGAGCACTATCGGATAGCAATTCGAGATATCGCCCGAAGTCGCCCACGGTTTGGCTATAAGCGCATCCTGACCCTTCTGCGCAGGCAGGGGCACGAAATAGGAAAAGACAAAGTCTATCGCATTTACCGTGAAGAAGGGCTTCAGGTTCGTACCAAGAGAAGGAAAAAGAAAGTCGCGAGGCGACGCCTTCCTTTTTCCAGGCCTAAGAGCATCAACCGAATTTGGAGGATGGATTTCGTCAACGACCAGATCGCATCAGGATGAAAAATCCGACTTCTTACGGTAGTCGATCACTTTAGTCGTGAGAGTGTTGCCATCAAGGTGGGCTACACCCTTCGTGCGGCGGATGTGATTCGGACATTGGCCAGACTGAATCTGCCTCGGGGACTTCCAAGAATCATCTTGGTCGATAGCGGGGCTGAGTTTTCGGGAAATGATCTAAATCGCTTCGCCCATGAGAATGGGGTCGAAATTCATTTCATACGGCCCGGAAAACCCACGGAAAATGCTTACATTGAGAGCTTCAATGGGCGACTCAGGGACGAGTGCCTCAACGCAAACGTCTTTTACGACCTGTAGGAGGCCAAAGAAGTCGTCGAAAAATGGAGAGAGGATTACAATGAGGGGCGTCCACATTCTAGCCTTGGAAACGAAACTCCGAGCGAGTTCGCCAAGAGGTCCGAAGAAGCCGAAGACGACTCTTGACGCGCGATTTCTAACATCTGCTCTGGACCAGTTTTACCGACCCCTTCAATCTGCCTCGTAACTAACATTGGGGGTGGTAGCAAAACTTCCGGCTGGTCAACGTCATTTTACTACCTCGATATATGATATCAACTTCGTATGCAGCCAAAGACCCATGCTTAAAATATGCTCGTCTAGGTTTTTGATGCCGTGATATTGATTTGTTTTCGGCCGGAAAAAGTGAGAATAGCCTACATGTGAAAGCTTCCGTCATTATACCAACAAAAAACCCTGGGCTTCTTTTCCAGAGAGTCCTTTCGAGGGTCCTCGATCAGGTAGTCCCTTGGGATTTCGAAGTTTTGGTGATCGACTCAGGATCAAATGATGGAACGATTGAATATGTGAAGAATTTTCAGTTGAAATCACCCCGTTTATTACGACTGCTCGAGATACCTCCTGAATCGTTTGGTCACGGACGCACGCGCAATCGGGGTGTGCAAGAAACAACTGGAGATTTCATCGTTTTAATTACCCACGATGCACTCCCTTGCGGACTCGATTGGCTGGCGCAGCTAGTAACGGCTGCAGAGGCGGATGAGTCAATCGCTGGAGTATTCGGCCGTCACGAGGCTTATCCCGATACTGACCCATTCACTCAACGGGAGCTGCAAGAGCATTTCCTGGGGTTTGTAGTCCAACCTGTGGTCAGTCTTTTGGATCGGACCAGATACAATTCGGATCCAGGCTATCGCCGGTATTTACATTTTTTTTCGGATAATAATGCCCTGATCCGTCGGAGTGTCTGGCAGTCAATTCCTTATCCGGATGTAGATTTTGCCGAGGATCAGATCTGGGCAAAAAAAATCATTGAGGCCGGATACAAGAAAAGTTACGCCCATCAGGCGCCCGTTTTTCACAGTCATAACTACAGGAGTTTTGAGCGACTGCAGCGGAGCTATGATGAGTCTCATGCGTTCTTCAGGCTGTTTGGATATACGCTCTGTCCCTCCTTGCGCGCGATGTTTCGTTCTTGGATGAGCCTAAACCTGCGGAATTTTCGTTGGTTTTTGAGTTCACCTGGGATGTTGTTTAGCTGGCCTACTAGCGTACTTTTGTCACCTTTGGATAATCTAATGAGGGTAATGGGCCACTACCTAGGCTCAAGAGCGGATCGCCTAGGTCCGCGGGTGAGGAGCTTTCTGTCCCGGGATAAACGGCTCATGAGAGGATTAAAATCCGTACGGAGTCCAACAAAGACATCAACATGAAGGTCTCGCAAATTACTTCTTTGGTCGGAAAGTTCAGGGTTTTTGTAAAAAATTACGGTCTTCTGGCTGCCCTGAGACAGACTGCGCGCAAAGTTAGTCAGGACGGCCTCCATCGGCTCAAGCAAGTGCAAGTTTTAGATGTTTACTCGTTTATTAATGCTCCTACAGTAGGGAAGCCCGTTTTAGAGGGCGCAGTTTCGAAAAAGTCCATCAATTGGGTAATTCCTCATTTTTTGAAAGGCTCCGGTGGGCATCTCAATATCTTCCGATTCATGTATTATTTGGAAGGCCTAGGGTACGAGTGTCGAGTTATCGTCATGGATGATCGGTCCGGCCGGGCCCCCGAGGTATTGCGAAGTCAAGTACGGGAATGGTTCTTTCCGGTCCAAGCGCAAGTGTATGTGGGGATCGAGAACGCGCCGCCTGCATTTAATACGGTAGCGACCTCGTGGCAGACGGCCTACGAGGTTCATCGGTTCAACCCGACAGTTGAAAAGTACTATTTTGTTCAGGATTTCGAGCCTTGGTTTTACGCTCAGGGCTCTGAATTTGCTTTTGCAGAAGAAACGTATAATTTTGGCTTCACGGGGATTACTGCGGGTAATTGGTTGGCTGAAAAGCTCCGTACCGAGTTCGGAATGAAGACATATGCTGTGGGATTTTCCTGTGAGCACGATGTCTATACTTATAGGCCTCGGTCTAGGTCGGTCGGGCAAAAGAAAAAGCGGGTCTTCTTTTATGCGCGACCGCCCACACCTAGGCGTGCGTTTGAGCTGGGACTCCTGACTCTCAAGGCGGTGTGCGAAAAAATGCCCGATGTCGAAGTTGTATTTGCAGGGTGGAATTTGTCCAATTTCAAGATACCATTTAAGAATAAGAGCCTGGGGGTTGCTGATATTAAGGATCTACCTGAGATCTATAATACTTGCGACGCTGCTTTGGTGTTGTCCTTCTCGAATCTTTCGCTTCTTCCGCTTGAGCTTATGGCGTGCGGAGTTCCTGTTGTGAGTAATTCAGGTCCCTGGGTAGAGTGGATTTTGAACTCAAAGAATTCCATGCTTGCTCGGCCAACTCCCTCGCACCTTGCCGATGCCCTTGTTAGGGTACTGACTGATGAGGACCTGGCTGCGTCGCTCCGCGAAGAAGGGCTTAAAGCCGCCTCGAGCTCTACTTGGGAGAATGAGGCAAAAAAAATGGCGGCAGTTTTTGAAATTTGACCTTTGTTTTGATTGGTAATTTTCCGGTGCTCCTTGTTTTGAGGTAAATTTATGGACTACTCCAGCTCTCCCTACTCTCAGACATTGAGTGACTCCCGCGTTTTAGTACTGGGTGCGGGCGGGTTCATTGGGACCAATCTATGTCGAGCCCTCCAGGGTCGGGTGAAACGTCTCCGTGCGTTTGGGAGACGTCAAGCTTACCCCGAGGCATTGAATGGTATTGAGTGGCTCCAAGGGGACTTTAGTGATCCTAGTCGTTTGGCAATTGCCGTAAGTGATGTGGACGTTGTTTATCATTTAGTAACCGCATCGACGCCTGCTAGTTCAAATGTCGATAAATTGGCTGACCTGCACCAGAATGTTTTCTCGACCCTTCATTTATTGGAGGCCTGCAAAGCCGCGTCAGTTCGCAAAGTTGTTTTTATATCATCTGGCGGCACGGTCTACGGACTTCCTCGTGTGCTACCCACCCCGGAGTGGGCGCCCACCGATCCAATCGCAGCCTATGGTATTACCAAACTTGTCGTTGAGAAGTACCTCCATCTCTATCAGTATTTGCACGGTATCGATTATGCCGTTCTGCGGGTGTCAAACCCCTTTGGGCCCTTTCAATCAGCAGAGAAGAATCAGGGAGTCATTGCCGCGTTTTTAAGGAATGCAATTCTCGGGATACCTCTTGAGATTTGGGGCGACGGCAGAGTGGAGCGGGATTACATTTATATAGATGACGTTGTGGATGCATTGATTCGTGTCGGGGGGTTGGGCACGGGAGAGGAACGCATATTCAATATAGGAAGCGGATCTTCGAGGAGTCTGATTGGGATAGTGGAGTCAGTCGAGCAGTTATTGGGCAAGCCGGTAGACTCTAGGCTTGGTCCTAGCCGACCAGTGGACGTTCCACGGACATTGCTTGATATTTCCCTCGCCAAAGAGAAATTGGGTTGGACCCCTCAGGTTCAATTTGAAGTTGGGCTGACGCGTACCTGCGATTGGATTACGGAAAATTTGATTCAGGTCGGCGGGTGACGTTAACTCAATAGTAACGTCTGAGAACTTCGATAAAAACCTGCAGTACAAAGATCGCAAAAATCAAAAATACTCCTGAAACTAGAGGTGCCGAAACCATGCCACGAGTCTTGCTGAGCTCCCACTCGCGAGATAACGACTGAGAAGTCCGAAAGCTACACTAAAGATGGCTATCCAGTAAGGAAAAAAGTAACGATTTTGAACCGCGTATACTGCCCCATAGTTGATTGGAGTACAGCAGAGATACATCGCAAGGCTTGTACGGATGGCAGATCCGCAAATCATTAGAGATGCCCCTAGCAATTTAAAAAGTTTTGTCGTGCTCAAGTTGGCTCGCAAGAAGTTAAGCCGAATGGGATACCTTGGATGTAGATAAAAAGACCTCAATAAGTCGATGCCGACACTTGCCGTACACAGTGTTAGCCAATAATTCTGGGTTGACTTACTCAGGTTCAAATCAATCCATCCCATAGGACTAATCAGACCTCTGACACCGAACATCCTTTCGTTGATCGACTGATTGAGTAGCCGGAAAGCAAACAAAGGCTTATTTATCAAGTACTGAAGATTTTCCTGGGGGTCGATGGTACCATTGATCTTTGATATACTTGTATTCGTGACAATGGCCAAAACGGCGACTGCGGCGATAGCAAAGCTAACTGCTGCCAACCTCCCACTTTCGAAGTCAATTCTTTGTTATCCCCAGAATTCCGAGGTCTGAATTCGGGTTGAATCTAGTGACAATAAAAAAACAGTGACGCGATGGTTATTATTGGAGAATTACCTGATCGGCAGGTGTCGCTTTTTTAACAGCCCAGGGCTGACACGCACCCCCGGGCATCCCGTGTTCTTGAAGCACAACACAACAAAAAACGGTCTTCCTCAGGGCAGGCGAGAAGCCGGAAATTGCGAAGTGCCCTTTTGCCTCTGACGCCTACTAGGAAGACCCTTCTCAAGAGCAGCTCGATGCAGTACCCGTTTCCGGAGATCGGACGAGCCTGTCCTTTTGACTTTATAATTATGAATCACGTTCTAGAACATGTAGCGAACCCGATTCAAGTGATACGCGATGCCTATCAGGTCTTGCGCAGGAATGGTCACT
>JAGWZD010000009.1 GCA_018968995.1 Bdellovibrionales bacterium | reverse complement strand
TAAAATCAAGAAAAGGCGAATTGCCAACGCTTTGCTTTTCGGGCTTCCAATAAAACTGAACAACGGTTCGCCCCTCGAAATCAGGATAGCTGCCATTCAAGGCAAACCATAGTCCGTACCGCACCCGCGAAATTTGACGGCTTCTGAGTTGAGCCTCGGCGTGCGTCAGAGGTTGGCGCGCGACATTGAACTCAGATTTTTGATCATCTTTGGTCAGATGAGAGCATGCGGTCGCTGCTAATATGAGAGTAAGAATGCCCGCTTTGCGGCGCATGAATCTCGCAAGGGTGTAAATCATTACCGTGGGAGTTCCAACTGATGTACCTCAATTCCAACCGATTTGAGAATTTGGATAGAGTCTCTTACTCGATAATCATGGCAGTAAAAGATCTTTCGTACATTTCCGAGGTTGATGAGTCTTTTAGCGCAGGCGACACAGGGAAGATGAGTGACAAAGGCAACTTTCTCTGTTGCTCTGGGAGCGTCGCAATTGATCACCGCATTCTCTTCAGAGTGAAGGCATCCACAGTTACCGGGCTCTTCTCGGTCGCACCCATTATGAAGTCCGGTGGCGTTTCCGTTATAGCCGACCGCTAAAACTTTTCTGTAATCCGTTGTTGTGATCACGGTGCCCACTTGCAATCGCTTGCAGGTCGAGCGAGCCGAGAGAGTTCGAGCGAGTGTGAGATAAATGCTTTCAAAAGAGGGACGCTCGACAAGGAAAGATTCGGTCATACGAATTGTTCTTCCGTTTCAGCCTTGCCCGCACTTGGGGGCATTTTGACAAAAGAAAGGTAGTGTTCAAGCTCGCGAATAGACTCTAAAATATCATCGACTGCGCGGTGGCTGTTTTTTTTCTTAAACTCAATGCCCCAACGTTCTCGATAAATTTCCTTGAAAGAGCTCACGTCAATCATTCGATAATGAAGCCGTTTTGAGAAATCGTGGCAATAGCGATCGATGAATCGTCGATCGTTACCAATCGAATTACCGCAAAGAACGGGCCGGTCGTTGGCCGAATAGTGCCGTCCAAGGAGTTGCAGTAGCTCGCGTTCCACTTCCACAAGCGGAGTTCCCGTGGCACAGGCTGCGGTGAGACCGCTTTCGCCGTGGGTTTTCTTGCACCAGTCATTCATCGCGGCCAGCACTTCAGGCGGCTGAAATACGATTCGATGGAACTCTTCGATGGGTTTGAGTTCCAGGTCGGTGACGATGGCCGCCACCTCTAGGATTTGATCCTTTTGGTCGTCAAGGCCAGTCATTTCGAGATCCATCCACAGAAGGCGTTTGGACATGCGACCAACGTAACTGGACCCTCGGTTTGAATCAATGCCTGGAGAGTGCTTTTTACTCGTGTCGCTCGAGCTTTTTTTCGGTCTTACCGTAGTAGCTAAAACCGACCCCAAATAAGAAGTCTGGTTCAAGATTTTGGTCAAAATGAGGCACTTCTTCATTAGCAAAAATATAGGCCTCATAACGACCCTGGGCATCGCGGTAGTTCAGACTCGCATGAATCACTTTTGCTGCCGAGACAGCGCTGGGGTTCGTTGCATAAGACACTCGAACCGTACTGAAGCGAAACCCTGCTGTCAGGTAAAAGCCTCCTTTGGCTCCGGGGTCGACAACAACCCCTCCGAACAGATTGGTCGACCAAGGATAGATTCGAATATTTTGGGCATTAAAATCAGCTTTATCGATGTTTTGATAGGCAATCGAGGCAGCACCGATCAGGGTCAACCAGCTGTAAATTTCCTTAGAAACTCCTAGGCTTGAACCGGTGCCGAAAGTATCAAATGGCCGCCCTGAAAGAGGAAGGCGAGTGACAAGCTTCACCGATACGTTTGGGATGAACTGTTTCTCTTCCAGAAGCTGAACTTTGGCGTAAAGGTCGGCGTTGGTAATATAAACTTGCCCTGCCTCCCCGATAACGACCGTTTTTTGGTCTCCAACAACGCCGCTGCGGTCTTGATCAGGCAATGGAATGTACTGGGGGCTGTTGCCCTCCACTTTGTGAAACCAGGCCAGGAAAACTTCCATTTCGGCATCCTTGCCGCGATCTACATAAGAGCGGACGATCGCTCCGCCCTCAATTTTTAGACCCTTAACTCGGAATCCTTTAGCAATAGTGACTTGAACGCTGTTTCCGTTCATATAAAGGAGGTCTGGCAATGGGATTCCAGTCTCGTTCGGATGAACTTCTGTGCCTCGTCCATATTGTCCATCATGGAATTTGCGGTTGTACTCACTATAGGAGTTTCCCCAAGCATCGATTCGGATGCCGTCGATGACTTGGTCATCGTGGTCTCCGATGGGCTGAAGAAAGAGCCGGCCTGCAACTGGATTGGGGTTGTGCAGCTCTGGAAAGCGGTAGAAAATGGAACCCTCTTCAGCCCATGCGGCGCTGGTGACAAAAAAGGCCACCGAGAGGAACGGGAAAACTAAAAACTTGAGAAGAGTCTTCATAGGGCTCCCCTCTGTCCGAGGGCTTTAAAGAACTGATCGCGTTCGTCACTTGAAATTTCTCCGCCATCGCGAATGACGATTCGGGACTTTGTAAATTCGGTGAACCAGTTCTGCGCACAGCCCGCAAGTAGTCGCTGTTGTACAGCTCTACGAACTGCATCTTGAACCTCTGGATCTTTCAGGGTGAGCTGCTCTTGGGGTTCTCGGCTTTCTCCACTCACAATCCAAATTTCTTTTCCCTCCACAACGGCTGGAAGGAGTACTGATCCTAGAGGAGCCGTTAAGGCGTAGTTCAGTTGACGCGAGTCGAGGCTTTGTAAGTCTGTAGGGTTTTTTAGAGGCCATAAAATTCGCTGATGGGTCCATGTAGCTTTTGGAGATAACGCCTTGAGCTTTTCGATTAAACTTGCACGGAGCTGGTTCCACTCCGAGCGCTTGGCGCCGCTGGCGGCAGGCTGAAATTGGGCAAGAGTCTCAGTTTGAACCAGGTTGGCTCGAGTGAGAAACTCAGCAGCGGCTTCACTTGAACTCCATTTGACAGTGATGAAATCGATTCCTGTTTTTTGCCTCACCCATTTTTCACGAGTGGACTCGAATTCCTCGTTAAGGTCTCTCAAGGAGGGGCTAGCAACACTCTTGAGGCAGTTGGGCGTTGTCTCTGCCAAAATCTCTTGAAGGACGCGACTTCGAGTATTCGACAAGTATTGCTCATTGAGCTGAAGTTCGAGCGAGGCTTTGAATTCTTGTTCGGTCTTTGGAAGTTCCGCCCATGAAAGTAGCGAAGGGGTCCATTTCGAGGGCGACAGGGCGATCTGTCGGTTCAGAGTCGCAGCTTGTATGGCATCAAAAGAGAGAGGAGCTTTCCAATTGATCTCAAAAACTAGCCCTGGCTGTTGGGTGCGCGAAGCGATGGCCGCGCGTAAGGCCTCGTAATTGGACTTAGGGGCAAAGTGAGCACGGATCGTTTCAAGAGCAAAGCGAACCCGGTATTCGGGCACCTGTGTAAAGTAGCCCCGCTGATCCGCTTCGAGTTCCAGTGACTCCCGAAAAAACCGACTCAGGCGATCTTGGGGAAGGCCCACAACGATCCTTTCAGCGGCTGAAAAGGTATAAGGAGGCTGAACGGGCATGGATCGAATCCGTCCCAGCACTCTGGCGACCTCCTGCGCCTCCGCCCGGCAAAGAGCCGGAAAAGCCAAGCCGAGCAACAGGGACAACAGAGTCAGAGAATGTCTCATGGTGGGGTCGTGTTAGCATGGCGCGTCAAAAAGCGCAGAAAATCCTCCAAACGGTTTAAGTGTCTGAATTTAATATCTTTTACTGGACCTGTCGGCGCAATTCAGGTTCGAGAGGTCCGCATCGTGCGTTTTTTGTGAGAGACAAAACTTTTGAAGCAATACCAGACCAAAAAAGGTCTAGTTTCCCCTTGCTTCCAGGGCCTCCGTGAGTTTAATAGCTCGGCATCGAAATACAAATAACGTGCTGAAAATGCTCAAGGAGTCTCACTAATGGCTGCGTCCATTTCCCTCGAAAAAGTAAGAAACATCGGCATCTCCGCCCACATTGACTCGGGGAAGACGACCCTGTCTGAACGCATTTTGTTCTACACCAAGCGAATTCACGCCATTCACGAAGTGAAAGGTAAAGACCAAGTCGGCGCCACCATGGATTTCATGGATCTGGAGCGCGAAAAGGGCATCACCATTCAGTCCGCTGCAACGTTTTGCATGTGGAAGGATTACAACATCAACCTGATCGACACTCCCGGACACGTCGACTTCACGATCGAAGTGGAGCGCTCTCTTCGCGTTCTCGACGGAGCAGTGCTTGTGCTGTGCTCGGTTGCCGGTGTTCAGTCTCAGTCGATCACCGTCGATCGCCAGATGAAGCGCTACAAGGTTCCAAGAATCTGCTTCATCAATAAGATGGACCGCGCTGGAGCGAATCCGTTCCGTGGCGTGCAGATGCTTCGAGACAAGCTCTCTCACAATGCGCACATGATCACTTATCCGATTGGCGCCGAAGACCAATTCAAGGGTGTTGTGGACCTAGTGCAGATGAGGGCATTCTACTTTGATGGTGATAATGGTGAAAACATCCGTGAAGAAGCCATCCCGGCGGATATACTCGACAACTGCAAAAAGGCTCGTGAAGAGCTGATCGCGGCAGTGGGTGATTTCGATGAAGAAGTGGGCATGATGTACCTTGAAGGCCAAGATCCTTCGGTCGATCAGCTGCGCCGTGCGATTCGCACTGCGACACTCTCGCTCAACTTCACTCCTGTGATGATGGGTTCGGCGTATAAGAATAAAGGCGTGCAGCTCTTGCTTGATGCTGTCACCTATTACCTGCCCAATCCGACCGAGCGTGAAAACATCGCTCTTGACCAGAACAACAACGAACAGAAGGTGGTTCTGAAGTCAGATCCGAAAGCTCCGCTTGTTGCTCTTGCATTTAAGCTTGATGAAGGGCGCTATGGTCAGTTGACCTACATGCGCATCTACTCAGGAACCGTGAAGAAAGGTGACGTCATCTTCAACGCCGTGAACGATAAGAAGGTTAAGGTTCCTCGTCTTGTGCAGATGCACGCGGATGAGATGAACGACATCGAAGAGGCCAAGGCCGGAGACATCGTTGCGATGTTCGGTGTGGATTGTGCGTCGGGCGATACTTTCACTGACGGAGCCGTGAAGTACACGATGACCTCGATGTTTGTTCCGAATGCTGTGATCTCGCTTGCGATCGCACCAAAGGATAAGACCGGACAGGCAAACTTCTCGAAAGCGCTCAATAAGTTCACTAAGGAAGACCCCACTTTCCGTGTGCACCGAGACGAAGAGTCCGCTCAGACGATCATCAGTGGGATGGGCGAGTTGCACCTGGAAATTTACTGCGAGCGCATTAAGCGCGAGTACAACTGTGAAGTGGTCGTCGGTAAGCCTCAGGTGGCCTTCCGCGAAACGATTACTCAGCCTGCGAAGTTCAACTACACTCATAAGAAGCAGTCCGGTGGTAAGGGTCAGTTCGGGCGCGTAGCCGGAATGATTGAGCCGTTGCCTGCAGATGCTGCTGTGAACTACGAGTTTGTCGACGATATCGTCGGCGGCGTGATTCCTCGTAACTTCATTCCAGCTTGCGACAAAGGCTTCCAAGAAGCTGTCAAAGAAGGCCGTTTGATTGGGTTCCCGATCGTGGGCGTTCGAGTGACGATCAATGACGGCGCTTACCATGATGTCGACTCTGACGAACTGTCGTTCCGAACTGCTGCGATTATGGGCTTCCGCGAAGCCTATGAGAAGGCAGGAGCAGTTATCCTTGAGCCAATCATGAAGCTCGAGAGTTCGGCTCCTGAAGAGTTCCAAGGTTCTGTGATGGGCCAGATCAACCAGCGCCGTGGTATCATCGTCAACAGCGGTACCAATGAAGGGTACTGCGTGATCGAAGCTGAAGTGCCACTCACTGAAATGTTCGGATACTCCACCGATCTTCGCTCTGCCACTCAGGGTAAGGGCGAGTTCTCGATGGAATTCCTGAAGTACTCAGCGGTTCCTCGGAACGTTCAGGAAGAAATGATCAAGAAGCATCAGGAAAAGAAGGCTAAAGAACAGCGCTAGTCTGCGCTCAGGTTGCAATCGGGCCGAGCATCGCTCATTCTCCTGAGTGAGTGGTTTCCATAGTCCTATTGCTACTGGCCTGTTTAGGGCTTTCCTTGGTGGTTGCTCTTCCCCGCACCGTCGTTGGGGGACGTAGGCTTTTTCTCGTTCGGGTTCTTTTTCCCTCCTGGCGATTTTTCGAAAGCATCGGGGTCGTCGCTAGACTCTATGTTCGAGAGGTGGACGGCGAACGGGGCTATCAAAATTGGACTCCAGCCTTAAAGGCGCCACCTTTGTCCTGGTCGAATCTTTTCTTTAATCCTCACGGAAACTTGTATTTCGCTCAGCAGTCGGCAGTCGAACACTTGGTATCTGAGATTGAAGAAAGCGAGGAGGGCGGTTCACTTATTGAACACTCTCCGGCTTTTGCCCTTGTTCATTCAATCGCCCGTGACTCGATCAGAAGTGGCGTGGCATCTGCCAACGGCTCTTTGAGTTTTTCGAATGGGTTTCAATTCAAGGTGTCTCTATTAGATGAGGATGGTGTTGAAGAAGACCTGATGATTTCACCCCTTCTGAGTGCTCGGGTGTCGTCATGATTTCCGAGACTTGGGCTCTTCAGGCAACTCTCCGATTCGTGGCCTTTTCGGTTTTCATACAATCTTTGGAGATGATTGCTATTCGCTCAAACTGGCAGGAGGCTGGACCATGGGCTTGGTCCCGGATCCGTCAGGAATTTCGCCCTTTCGGTGCGGCTTTTTTCTGGGTTTTGGATCGACTGCTGCAGTACCGCGGATATTTTTCTTTGATCGTTGTGCAGACCACCCTTTGTGTGAGTTGCATGCTATTTCCAGATCTGCGCTTGGCGCCACCGATTTTTATTTTGGTTTTTTTAGGATGCCTTCGCTGGCGTGGTGCCTTCAATGGTGGCAGCGATTATATGACGGTGCTCGTGCTGCTTGCGCTCTCAGTAGCAGCTTGCTTTGGTGGGGGTAAAATCACTTCCTACGCGCTGGGGTACATCGGGATGCAAGTGGTAGCTTCCTACTTTGTGGCCGGACTTGTAAAAATTAAGCAGGCGGAGTGGAGGAGTGGACACGCCCTGCGTGTGTTTCTAGGATCATCCCTTGGGCAGACCAGTCCGTGGGTACGAATTCTTCTTAGTCGTCAGAGCTTTTCTTTTTACGCCGCTTGGGCTGTGATGCTGTTTGAACTTTTTAGTCCCGCGATTCTCATTCTAGGGCGAAACTTTACGTTTCTATTTTTTTGGATATCGGCTGCATTTCTTTTTCATCTCGCCAATGCCTTTACTCTCGGACTGAATCGATTTGTATGGGCGTGGCTAGCCGGGTATTTTGGTTTAATTCACCTCATTTCACTTCTGAACCTCGGACCACCATGACGGGAATTTTTGGGTCTGGTTTCAGATTTGAAACTCGAATGGCTCCTGGTGCTCTTTCGAATGAGATGTCTAGAGCAGCGCCTGTCACTTTCAAGTTTCGAAAGCGAAAAAACTGTGTACCCGATGGTAGGATGGGATTTCTGATGGTTACAGCGTTATGATGGAGTGCTTTACTAATTCCAAGAGCTGACCGCAAAATCAGAAATAGGGATCCGGCGCTCCATGCCTGGGGCTTACAGGCCACCTCGTAGGGAACAGGGGGCTCAAAGGCGCGTTTTCTAAATCCGCAGAAGAGCTCAGGAAGCCGAAAATCCTCGCTGTTTTGAACGACTCCGGTCAGGGCATCGACAAGCATACTGAGTTCTTTGGTGCAGTCGTAACGGCGCAATCCTTCGACGATAATCGAGTTATCATGGGGCCACACCGATCCATTGTGGTAGCTCAGCGGATTGTAAGCTTTCTCCTCGTCGGAAAGTGTACGAATACCGTGACCGCTAAAGAGTGCCGGCGAAAGCAGCTTGGTTGCAATTGATCGAGCCTGAGTCTCAGTCACTATTCCACCCCATAAACAGTGTCCCATGTTCGAGCTAACCACTCTGCAAGGCTGATTTTTTCCGTCTAGTGCGAGGACGATAAATTGACCGGTGCTGTCCCAGAATTGCTCTTGGAATAAGGCTTTCAATCGTAGTGCCTTCAAACGAAGGTCTCGACCGAATTCGGTCTTCCCCATCCAATCCGCGACCTCAGCAAGACCAACCCGAGCGCGGTAGGCGTAGGCCTGCACTTCGCAAAGTCGAATGGGAGCGTCAGCCAAGGATCCGTCAGAGTGCATGATAGAATCATGGGAGTCCTTCCATCCTTGATTGCTCAGGCCTTTCTCTGATTTTCGCGAATATTCTAGAAATAAACTTCCCGGAGGGCAGGCGGTATTATCGATCCATTCTAGAGCACGAAGAATAGCCGGCCACCAGCGATCTAGAGATTCTCGGTCTTCGGTCCAGCACAGATACTCGTGAAGAAGGATTAAGGCGAGTGGAGTAGCATCAACAGACCCAAAGTAGGGCACAAATGGAATTTCTCGGAGGCTCGCCATCTCGCCTCGTCGTAACTCATGGAATACTTTTCCGGGTTCTTCGTCCGTAAAGGGTTCAACTTTTGACCCTAGAGTTTGAAACACAAAATCCAGCACACCGCGTGCGATTTCGGGAGCCCAGGGAAGTAGCTGGTAAGCGGTAATGATACCGTCTCTACCAAATGGTGCAGAAAACCAAGGAATTCCAGCGTAAGGGTATAACAGAGACTCGGTTTCCTGGGTTAGCAGCATGCTGATATCCGTCGCCGCGCATTCCATTGCCCGGCCGAGGATGGCGTTGTCGGTTTCAAAGTTAAAATTAAAAAATTTGGGCTTGGCTCGATTTTCTTCGGCGATCAGCATCATCGAGCCTGCATCGAGATCAGAAAAGCTCTCGCCATGGAATTTCAGGGAAGAGGCTGAATCAAAGCTCACCACTGTCCGAAGAGTGATAATCTCCTTAGGGTCGAGATCAAGCCTAACGAAATATCCTGACAAATACGGGGATAACCGAATTTTGTCGGCCTGATAAAGGCGTTGAATATGAGTCGATCGGCTTTTTCCATCCAGTCCGACATAGCTAAAGTGAATATGTCCCGAGACTGGCTCTTCAGCGGGTCTTAGTTTTCCCCTGGATTCGCGCTTCATTCCACGAATCTCGAATATATCTTCAAATCGTACACCCGCCCAGTGATCGACCTGGAGAGTTTGTCGAGATCCAGAAAAGTTTCGAATCGTATAAATCTCAAAGAGAGTATCTTCGTGTAGGCAGAGTATTCTTCTGATGAGAAGCGTGTCTCTGGGAATTCTCCCCTGCCCGCTAAGAGTAGGAAGGTCTCGGTTAGTCATGGATAAGATCCATGTGGCGCCCTGGTGTCTCAGCTCCTGGGATAAAGGTACTGGCGCTACGCCATTGATAAGGGTTTCCCAGGCGTTGAGATAGCGAGTGTCATTGTAATAGATACCGAGTTCGGAGTTGCGCTCCCTAGAAATTTCGCCTCGAACGTCAGTAATTCCAAAAGCTCGATTTTCTTTGAATGTGAGTTTACGAATCGAGAGAGCAAGAGAGTCAGAGGGAATGTATGAGATGCCGTCGATCGCGGATGGCTTTTTTGTAGACATGAATATGGTCCTCAACCATACGTTCCATTGAAAATCTTTCAGATACCCAGCGACGACATCTGCTACGGTCGATGTGCTCGAGCTCACGGGCACGTCTAGCGAGTTCATGGATATCTAGACTCATGTATCCGGTTACTCCATCTTTCAGAATCTCTGGCACTGAGCCGAGCGGTCGAGCTAATACTGGAGTCCCAAAAGCGAGAGACTCGATCATGACTAGACCAAAGGGTTCCGGCCAATCGATAGGAAACACCAGGCCTAAGGCGTTTCCTAAGAACTCAGACTTCTCAGACTCAGAAATTTCTCCGATGAACTCCACCTGACGACCATCAATATGGGGACGGATCAGCGCATCGAAATAATCTTGATCACGTCCTTTTTCTATTTTTGCTGCAATTTTTAGCGGGATATCTGCTTTTTTAGCGATTTCTATCGCTAGATCGGGTCGTTTCTCGTGCGATATCCTCCCGAGAAAGGCGAGGTAATTTCCTGGTTTTGGATGAAACTGAAAGCGTCGAAGATCGACTCCATGATGAATCGTAGATATCCATGAGAGTGTCCTCACAGGATCTCTCTGGGAGTCACTTATAGAAATGTACCGAGCTTCTTTGAAGGACCGGAGAGGCAGAATGATATCAGGTATATCGAGTCGACCATGAAGGGTAGTGACCATAGGGGTTTTGGTCATTCGATGCAAAGGAAGCATCCAGAGATCGTTGTGGTTGTGGATGATGTCAAAGTCGTCGGCGTGGGTGGCTACTGTCGCAAGCATGTCCAGCAGATGCGGCGCTGGATCGTGAATGGCTGGGTTTCTTAATCGTAGCGCTGAGGGCGTCACTGGAATTAATCTTCCGGGAACGGTGGAATCGGCTGACGCAAAGACAGTGGTTTCTATGTGCTGGGAATGGAGTCCGCGCGCAAGTTCATGCACCACCCGTTCAGTACCGCCATAAAGGAGAGGAGGGACACTTTCAAAGGGGGGGGCTAGCAGTGCCACGCGCAATCGCATGGCCAGCGAACATGCAGCCTATGTGCCTCCGCTTGAGGCTTGATTCTGCGGCATGAGTAATTTTGGATCCGCGAAATTCTTTTCGGGCTTTAGATCGAGCTGTGGGGTGACAATCTGGGGCGTAATAAAGATGACCAACTCATTGTTGCGATCAGAGAATGTACTGTTTCTGAAAAAGGCACCCAATATTGGAATATTTTGAAGGATCGGAACTCCTGCAGAGCTTTTACCTCCAGCATTCTTGACCAAACCAGCAATCACTGCGGTGCGGCCTTCCGAAATGATCACGGATGTCTGCGCGCTGTTATTGATGATTCCAGGGATTCCATCGACAGCTTGCGCCTCATCCGGAGTGCTGTTGTTAATATTGATCATGAGCTTCACGAGATCTTTACCCATGATCGTCGGCGTTACAGATAGCTGAAGACCAGAGGCAAGTCTGCTCACTCCGCCTACTGCAGCCTGCGAACCCTGTTGGACGCTGCTCAGGGTTTTAATGTAGAAAGAGACTCCGCTGTCGACGGTGGCGGGAGTGTTGTTTAAAGTCACGACTTTAGGTCGCGAAATGACTCTCGCATCACCGTTACTTTCGGCAGCAGTCAGTCGAAAATCTAGATTCGTGCCTCCGAGGGTGCCCACTTTGATCTTAAGCGATCCGTTAGGAGAGTTGGGGCCCGGAGCATTGACGATCCCCGCTGCTCTTGCAGTAGTGGTCGTCAACCCAGGGTCGTCAACCATTCCCCAGGTCATTCCAAAGGCTTGAAGAAAGCTTCGGCTGGTCTCAACGACTTGTGCTTCAATCAAAACTTGCTGAGGAAGACGGTCTAACACTTTGATGAACTCCAATATCTTTGCATAGCTCTGCTCTGAGCCTTGAAAGATGATGCTATTTGCAAGCTCATCCAGGATGACCATGTCTTCTTTTTCAAGTAGAGGTTTTACTTGTCCTAAAATTTGCGAGGCTACCGCAAACTGAATCGGAATTTCGCGTACGTTTCCGCTCCTGAAACTGGGTCCAACTACACCTGACTCAGCGGTCGCGACCGCTTCAGCTGGAGACCGCTTCGAGTTCCATGACTTGCCATGAGTGGTCGAGCCCGACTTCTTGACGCTCAGGCGATCGCCTTCAATGAGATACTCAAAGCTATTTTGCTCAGCGAGTCGATCGAGGGCCTCAGCAAGGGTGGTTTGTTGCAGATTCAGATTGGTTTTACCTGAAACACTGGGGTCTACCCGAAGCTGAAGCGCACCCTTTTCGGCAATGACCTTCAAAACTTCTTTAATCTCGGCATTCTTTAAATGAAGGGTAAAACGACGGCTTTCAAAAAAATCTTCTGTTTCGTCTCTCGGTGTTGACGTGGTCTCAGCGAGGCCATCAGAGCTGAAGCCAAAAAGCGCCGTTTGTAGGCAGAGCAAGAAAACCAGAAGTTTTAGATTTGCGGTCTTCATTATTTTTTGTCTCCAGGATCGATTTCCTCAATACGGATCGATCCTGGGCCTTGACTGCTTGTCGGCAGATTCAGTTCTAAAACTGAATCATCTCGGGACAGTAGTACGTAATTTTGCCCAATTTCTTCAACCACTCTGCCCTGAATCTCATCACCGGCTCGTACCCGTTTTCCGTTAATGATGGCTTCAGACGTTTCGTCGTCAAAAAAAACAGCGACAAGCTCCCATTTGGGCTCGTCAAACTCATTGAGGGCAAAACCAGGCTGTTTCAGAAAGGGGTCTCGTCCCCAGGTCAACTCGGGCCGTGCAAACAACAGGTGGTGCTCTTGATCCCAAAGGCCCCGATAGGGGTCGGCTTGGCGAACGGCTTGCTGGACAGCTTTCTGAGCAGAGGGTCCTTCAGTGGCGAAAGCGAGCGTCGAAAAAATGACACAGATACCGAGTGTGGCCCCTGCGCGAGCGACATTTTTCAGTCGATTTTTTCGAATCTCAGAGCGATCTGCTGGGTCAAACATGATCAACGAGCCTTTCTCTCCGACTTTCGTATCGGTCAAAGGGAAGGGATTTATTGAGAGGAAATTGCCGGGTGTGTAAAAAAGAACTGATCTTTACGATTTTGTTGGGTAAATTATACGCAAGGTCAATCGTTTTGGATTTTTGTGGCAGCGTTTCAGGCTGATTTAAGTCAAGAAACGCTGCGATATCGAGAGCGAGGATGACCCAAGAATGCCAGTACAAGGATGGGTACCAGATGCGCAAGATGCGATGTGTAAATCCGAATCAATCAGGCTTCACTTTGATCGAAATTCTGATGGCAGTAGTGCTTGTTGGAATTCTCGCCACGATTGCAGTGACCCAGTTTACCGACTTTTCGAAAGAGGCGAAGAACTCCGCAGTACGCCAAAGTTTGGCGGTTCTTCGTGCGGGAATTCAGAAGCAATACGGAAATATGCGAGTACGCTGTAATCTTTCCGCAGCCGAAGCATCGGAGTATCCCGATGTTGCTCAAATTATTGCCAATGACATCACCGCGGCTAAGGCAGATGCCTCAGCCAGCGTTTGTACAACCACAGAAATCGCTCAAGTAGCAGACCGATACTTTGTAGCGGGAGGAGTCCCTGAAAATCCATGGAGTTCGGGAGCATGCACAGCTGCTGAGCGTCGCGGTGTACTGGTTTATACGGGCACAACAGCGCATATGGCTACAGGAACCGACGTCGGCACCCTAGTTGATACTGCTACTCCTACTACTGGATGTGGCTGGATTTATGAGGCGACTACCGGTCGAATTAAGGCCAACTCTAAAAATAATGGCGGTGGAGCAAACGAAACCGAGTCCTCCTACTGATTCCTTGCGAGGATTTACTCTTCTAGAAGTCCTGCTGGCTTTGGGGTTGGTCGCTATCTTGTCGGTAGCGGCCATCACCCAATTCACCGATTTTTCTCAGGATGCAAAGACCGCTGTCACTAAAGAGAGAATGAATACCATTCGTGTGGCCATCAAAGGAGACGCGAGAATGGTTTCTAACGGTCAGTTTGTTCGTCCAGGGTTTGAGGCGCACTGCGGAGCCTTGCCAGGAGTGAAAACCGGGCAGAGCGGTGCGACGGCACTCAGTGAGCTCATCACTAATCCTGGCAGCTATTCGGCGTATTCGATCACTACCAAAACCGGTTGGCGCGGTCCTTATCTCTCCCAGAGCGATGGCACTTGGAGCAAAGATGGGTGGGGTCTGGATTTTGAGTATGATCCCTCGGCTCGGACACTGAAGTCCAGAGGGCCAGACGCTCAGTTAGGCACCGCGGATGACCTTGTTATCACTCTCTGAGATCTTGGATCGTCGAGGGATGGCCTTTTTGTCGCTGGCCATGCTGATGGCTTTCACCGGGATCAGTTTCGCAGCCTTTTATGTGATGATTCAACCTACTGAGAGTGTTTCCAAACAAGAAAGCACCCAGCTCAAGGGGGTGCATCTGAAGAGTGCTTTAGGTCAATTAAAGTCTCATCTGGGATCTCTTCCAGCGGCATCACCGCTTTTATATCTGGTGAGTGATGTAGAGGGGACGGGTTGCTCGATGAATTTAGATTCGGGGAGTGGTTCTTTTCAAAGGCTTCAGGGATGGTGTGGACCCTATATCGACTCTGTTTGGCAAAGCGAATCAAACGCTTTTATGCTGGATGGGTGGGGCACTGCTTTTCAGGTTGAAGCATCAGGCGAGCAGATCTTACGAAGCTGTGGACCTGACCGAATCTGTGGTGGAGCGAACAGTAACGATGATCTTCTGTTCTAGTAAAAATTTCCATGGCTTTACTCTGATTGAAGTCCTCATGACGATGGTGCTTCTCTCTATTTTAGCGTTCGCCTCATTAGAGTTGATGGGCGACTCGTTAGATGAAACTCGCTACGAGCAGACTCTGCAGAAAATGGAGAGAATGAAGATCGCCCTGATTGGGGATCCTACCGTTCGAGAGAACGGAGTTCGTACGAGCTTTGGATATGTCGGAGACGTAGGAAAATTACCCGATTCCACCCAGGGTTTGATGGCCTTAGTCTCTCGACCGTCAGTGGCGCCAACTCCTGAAGTGGGCGCTTATGAGATGGTTCCGAGCGTTCGCTTCGGAGCCGGATGGAATGGACCTTATTTATTTTCGGCATCAGGATCAGCAGACACTCTGCTCGACGCCTGGGGGAACACGATTCAGTATGATCCTTCTGCATCTCCACCCAGAATCAGGAGTCTCGGTGCCGACGGAGTAGAGGACTCTGTGGGGGGCAGCTCTGGCTATAAGAAGGATATTATTGTGGAGCTACCCTCTGAACTTTGGCAGGGCACAGTTTACGGCTCTTTGAATCTTCGCGGTTCTCCATACCGAGGGGCAGCGTCGGTGATCTTGAATCGACCCAATCTGACCTGGGCCGTTCCTAGTCCAGTAGTAACTTCGGAAACTCAGGAGCTTCCAGATTACACCGTGGCTACTCCAAGCCCAGGAGTAGCAGTAGGTCAGTTTCAGTTCAGTGGGGTTCCTTTCGGCAAACGATCGATTACCGTGATCGTGCCCCGACCTAGTCCGACTCCTACGATGACTATAGGACCAGTGATCTTTACTATGGACCGAAAAAATATTGAGCTGAGCGAGGACTCTTTTGACGTTTCTAATCCGTGAGCGCCAGACTCTGAACCTTTCGGGATTCACCCTAATCGATTTTTTGATGATGGTGACGTTACTCTCTATTCTCGCCGTGATTGTTCCAGCAGTTTCATTACCAAGCATCGAAGAGCATCGCGTCGAGCGAACGCGTTCTCGTTTACTGTCGATTCGGCGAGCGATTCTAGGCGATCCAAGCGCCAAAGTCCGCAGATTGAGGACGGAGTTTGGTTTTCTGGGAGATATGGGGCGTCTTCCAAACGCTCTCGATGAGCTGTTGAATGCACCATCTGGCGCCGGCACTCGTGTCCAGGATCCTACTGCGCGATTCGCCTACGGTTGGAGTGGTCCATACCTTGATACTTCCGATTCCTTGGTGGAGTGGACAAAAGATGCGTGGGGTCGACCGATTCAGTATGTCGTTGGCAACTCGGTCACTGCCACAACCATTAAAAGTCTTGGGGCAGACGGAGTTGCGGGAGGCTCGGGGGTGGATGCTGATCTCGTGATTCAGATTCCACCGAGCGCCACACGATTTAATCTTCATGGTTTTGTGACAGACGCGGGAGGGGGAGTCTTCACTGGAACTGGGCTTGTTTTTTTAAACGATCTCGATGGTACAGGCCATTTAGCTTCGCCAGCTTCGGTGAGTATCGGCACTGCTGGATATTTCGTTTTTCAGAACGTGACCATGGGTCGACGTAGTGTCTTTTTGACGCTTCCTCATCCTAATCCAACCGCCACTGTCGGGCCTGTGACAGTGACGCCCGGTGAACCCCATTTGATACTTCCTGCACGGCAATTAGAGGCACCATGATAGTCTTTAATCAGGATGCCTACCTACGTTTTTAAAGCGAGAGATCGACGTGGTGCTGCGATCACTGGACAGCTAGAGGCCGACAGTATTCAGTTGGCACGCCAACTCTTGTCACAACAAGATTTGATTCCGATTCGTGTTCAAGAAAAGTCGGCTCTCTGGGACTTTCTGGCGTTGCCAACCCAGCTTCTCAATCAATTGTTTCCTGTGCCCTTTGAAGAAGTGCTGACTTTTAATCAGCAGCTTCAAACGGCTTACACCGTCGGAATTCCTGTAGTTCAAGCTCTCGAGATGATTGCCGCTCAAATGAAAAACCCTCGAATCAAGAAGGCTTTGATTAGTGTGAGCGAGGATGTTCGAAACGGAAAATTCCTCTCAGAGGCAATGCAACGGCATCCCCATGTTTTTGATCGGATTTACGTCACGTTAGTTCGGGCAGGCGAGGCTTCAGGGGAATTAGATACATTTTTGGAGCGGATCTCTCACCTGCTTGAACGCCGCTCTGAAAATAAAATGAAAATGAAGTCTGCGCTTTTTTATCCGAAAATAGTCTTATCTTTTGTTGTTATTGTGGCGGGGGTTTTTGTTTATGTCTTACTGCCAAAGATCAAAGGATTTTTTGACGCAAATAAAGCGCAGCTACCAGCGGTAACTCGAGCTTTAATTCAGGTTTCAGACTTTTTTGTTTCCTATGCTCCATTTATTGCGGTCCTCGGAATTTCTGTTTTTTTAGGAGCGCGATATTTTCTATCGACTCCAACGGGTCGATTTGCCTGGGACGCCTTTAAGCTGAAGCTTCCAGTTTTAGGTCAGCTATTTTTGCAGCTGGAGTTAAACTCGTTTTGTTTCATTACCGAAGTTTTGCTTCGAAGTGGCGTGACGGTGACTGAGACTTTAAAGATTTTAGGAAGCAGTTTAGATAATCAGGTGGTTGCTGCGCAGATGGACGCCTGCCGGATAGAGGTTGAGCGAGGGGGGCGATTTGCGCACGGACTTGCTCGAAGTCAGTTTTTTCCAGACTTCTTCGTCAATCTTATGACCATGGGTGAAGAAGCCGGAAAGCTGGATTCCGTTTTAGCTCAGATTGGTGGCCACTACCGTCGAGAGACCGATTATCAGTTATCGAATTTGTCGAAGTTGATCGAACCCATGATTCTCTTGATCATTTTGGGTTTAACGGGATTTCTTGCCCTGGCAGTTTTTCTGCCGATCTGGAAGATGTCTCGAGTGATTGGTTAGATAGCGTCAGTAGACTGACACGGAAATCTAATACCATTGTGAGATCAAATCCTTGAGTCTTTTCGCCGATACGCTTGTAGGTGAGGAAGACTCTTTGACTAAGACGGGATCGAATAAAACCGAAAACCCCAGCGACTCGATGCTGAGCAAGGTTTCAGGTCGGAAAAAAATTGGGGAGTTGCTTGTGGAGATGGGGTTCATCGGGGCCTCGGATCTCGATGAGTACGTGCGTAGAGCACAACATGCCAAGGTACTGTTGGGGCAATTCCTAGTCTCAGAGGGAGTTTTAAGCGACGTCGATTTAGCTCAAGCGCTGGCTGTTCAAATGAGCCTGGAGTTTCGAGACCTCTCGAAGCAGGTCATTCTAACAGAGGTGCTGACGAGCATTCCCGAAAACATTATTCGGCAGTACCGAGTTCTTCCCGTTGCAAGAGAAAATGGTGCACTCATTATTGCATCAGACGATCCGAGGCAGTCTCTAGCGACTGAAGAGCTTGTTAGCACTATTCCAGCTCCGTTTAAAATCTGTTTGTCCCCACGCTCACAAATCGAAAAAGCGATTGATCGATTTTTCGGAACCCAGAGAAAAACGATTGAGAAGCTTGCAGTAGCCCTGTCTAAAAGTCCCGAGGGTCCTACGCAGGGTTCGGGAAGTTCCCATGCAGTAAATTTTGGTCAGCCGACGATCGATTCCCTGCTAGAGAAAATGTTCGAAATGGCGCTTAGAAATGGCTCAAGTGACATCCATCTGGATCCAGCGGATGGTTTCTTACGCATTCGAGAGCGAATCGATGGG
>JAGWZD010000314.1 GCA_018968995.1 Bdellovibrionales bacterium | reverse complement strand
CGGTGACCCTCTCCGCTGACGGAAGCAAGGAGCTGCGAAGAGTTGCGCGATTGATCTCGGGAAAATCAGAGAAGGGTCTGAAAAGAGCTGAAACGGTTATTAACGAGTTTCAGAGTATTTTTCCGAAAGGTCTCCGATTAGGAGTTCTTTGTGAAAAAGGGATGATAGGCAGGGCTATTATTCTCCGAAATAGCGACGAACTCATTCGCTTTAGCGCAGTTCTACTAAAACGAAAGAGTGCCTGTGTGCTTTCAAATGAGGGTTGCCTGACAGGAGGACAAGGGGTCCGGCATCTCGCGCGACTGAAAGTCAATCTCGCACTGGCACCAGAGAAGTCTGCCATTGTTATCCCACAGAGCAAAAAGAGGCTCTGTAAGCCTTCAGGGGTATGCTTCGGCGGAAAAACAATCGGAGAAGCTGTAGAGATTTTTGACCAAGTGATCGGCGGAACGTTCGGGAACGTCGAGAAAAAGAAACTGAACAAAGTTTCTAAAGCTATTAGAAAGCTAAATAAGCTCTTCGTAAAAAACGAGCAAAAAGGCAAACGGGACTGATTAAAGCCCTCCCTGTTTTACAGGAATATTCCTAAATCGACCGTTTTAGAGTAAAGCAGGGGCATCACTGTCGATCGCCAGGGGCTCTTGTGGACCGCACTTTACTCTTTTTAATCAGCGCCATCATGGCGTGGATGTTTCAAATCCATCTTCGCTTTAATCATGTGGACTACAATACGTTTCACTTAGCGGGGTCGAATATCCTCCAGGGTCGGTTCCTCCAGCTTTACGCCGCCGAGGTTTCAGGAATGGGCGGCTTCATGTATCCATTGGGGGCCGCCTATTTTTTTTCGATCTTTTCTTGGCTTGGAGAGGTCTCTGGTCGAGTAGTATTCTACCTCCTTCTCGCGTTTTGCCTGATCACCGTTTTGCGCTGGTGCAACCGCACGTTCGGAGACCCGAAGGTCTATCGGCACGCACTCTGCGTCACCCTCCTTTTGGGGTTTCGATCATTAAATGACTCCTGGATTAGTGGCAATATTAGCGTTTTACTTCTCGCTCTCACGATCGGAGCCTTCATTTTTTATCAACAAAAAGCGCCCTCTTTTTGGGGTCGGCACCTTTCTGCGGCCATGCTGGGCTTTGCTATTAGTTTAAAGATTTTTCCGATTATTTTGATGGCCTACTGGGTGTGGGCTAGAGACTTTCGTCATCTATTTCGGGTCTGCGCTTGGTCTCTGGGCCTTCTCCTCTTTCCTTATGTGATGCTCTCTTTTTGGCAACAGTCGACCACGGTGCCTATGGCGCTTTTTTTAGCCTGGAAAAACACTCTGGCGAGTCCGGCCAGCTACGGTGGGGCCGACATGATTCATTTCCAAAATCTATCGGCCTTTTTTCATCGAGTCGCTTCGTTTCTGGGTTGGGGCCCAAGCTGGATTACTCCTTCACTTGTACTAACGGGGGCCGCCCTAACTACTCTTCTGATGCCCCAAAAAAATCTCGCAAACGACTCTAAGACTTGGGCGTTCCGATTTGCTGTCCTCTTGGCGTGGGTTCCTCTACTCAACCCAGTATCTTGGCATCACCTCGGAGTTTTTTATCTGCCTCTCATCTACTGCACCGCAATTGAGTTTCAAGTGAGTCGACGCAAAGGCGCTCTCGTGTCACTCGTATGCTTTTTTATCCTCTACACTTTAACGGGCCGAAGCATGATTGGGGTAGAGCTGCACCGTCTAGTCTCAACGGCCAGTCTACCGCTTCTTGGTATTCTTGCGCTCGTTCTTCCCTCAACCTGGCAAGCACGCCAAAGATAACAACTAAGGAAGCTCCCAAAGTTCGACGTATTGAACCCGATTTAGCCATCCATTGAAATTAAACCTCAGCAGAAACTCTGGCACCGGCTTATGAAGTAGTCGAGAACCGGGAAAGCGTCTCTCCACCTGACCGGCTTGAGAAACCCCTCTCCAAAACAAAACCTTTCGGCACCCCTGAACATTCAGACCGTCCGGCAGCACAAAATACTTCGCATTTCTGATACGGGTAAACTCGGTTGGAATGCCGTGCTGATAATGTGCGGGTGTAGCATCTGAATAAATACACAAAGAGTCCTGAATAGAAATAAGGGCCAGCTTCTTGTTTGTCACTTCTATGAGACGGGCCGGTTTCAGGCTGTAAAGTAGAAGCAAAAAGATCGAAATGATTGAGAATATCTTTCCAGATATCCACCGTGTAACAACATTGCTCTTCGCTCCTGCCTCTTCGGCAGCCAGAACCAAAACCAGCGGAAACGCCGAAGCCAAGGGATAGAGAAATCGCAGCTCTTTATGGCCGATCAAACAATGAACCACGAAAAATGGAACGATAGACCACAAAAGAGGCTCGGCGCGCTTCGAACCCAGGCCCACAAAAAACAAATAGAGATAAGCAAGGCTGAGCGGTGGCAGAAAGAGATTGAGAAACAATAGTCGGAAGTAGTCCCACCACGGAGAAACTCCAAATTGCGCCGCCTTTCCCTCGATCAGATTTACTCGAAAAAAATTCCATGGTGTCAGGCTCCACTCTCCGTAAAGCCAATGATCTGCCAGGGCGCCGACGCCCAGAGCAAGAAAAAGACCGATAAAAAGATGAGATAACCGGCGAGAGCCTGGATTTTTTCGAATCAAAATCCAGGCTAACAGGCCCACGATCAAAAATCCGACCTGGTAGCGAAACTGAAATGAAATTCCCAACAAAAAGCCAGAGAGCAACCAGGAAAGGAGTCGATATGGCTTATCCTGTTCAATGGCGATCACCGCCACTGCAGTAAAGAAAACCGCCCCGGATAGGGCCTCGGCAGAAAAGCGCGCATGCTGAAACGGTAGAAACCAGGTCAGTATAAAAAAAATCTGCGCCGTTCTTTTAAGAGGTGACTCATCAAGGCGCCACGCCTTCCAAAGACCAAAAAGTGTGCCCACCCCTA
>JAGWZD010000313.1 GCA_018968995.1 Bdellovibrionales bacterium | reverse complement strand
GTTCTCAGTCTCGAGGAGAACGAATAGCCGCCGGAATTCATGCCCGGGTAGAAGAGTTAGGATTCACGGTGAGTCAGGGTCTGAGTCATCGTCGTTTGCCTCAAGAAGATGAAGAAGAGCTTAGCTTAAAACAGGCCGATCAGGCGCTCTACGAGGCCAAACGTTCTGGCAGGAATCGCACTTGTATTGCTCCTTCTCAAGACACAGAATAACAACGATGGACTCTTCGACGAGTTTTTCTCTTTTGATTTTAACGCTGACGCATCACCCGCATCGGGGGTGGTTACTTTTGACTGAGGCTGTTCTGCTGATTGGGATGTTTATTTTACGGGTTCAAGTTTTGCCTCGGCAAAAAACACTTTTGCGCAAAGTCTGGTTTCGAATCTGGACTTTGATCCTGTACCTCTTTCTGGCCGGTTGGTTGGCGCCGAGGCTTTGGTTGGGTGCAGAGTACAACGAGCTACTGAAGTTCTGGCTAGGACTAGCGCATTCCCCAAAATAATAAAGGACCCTCAGGAAGTTAGCCTGAGAGTCCTTTACTTTCACGAGCTCCGCTTCGGTGTGTGGGGGGGGAAGTGGGAACCCGTGATATGACGCAGGTATAAACCTGACTGATCCGTGTGGCAATAGCTTTTTTTCATGGTCTTAGAAAAAATTAGAGAAAGCTGGCGGCCTGAGCATGAGCCTGGGTGAGGGTCACCTCACTCGAGCTGAGCCCCATCTTTTCGATGCAAACCCTTGTTTCTGAAGGCAAAGTGGTCGCAAACAGGGTGGGGTCGTCCGTATTAATGCACACGGGAATACCCGCCCGAAGGACCTGGGGCAGGGGGTGGGCCTCCAAGCTGGGGACTACCTGGGTCAGCCAATTGCTTGTGGGGCACATCTCGAGGCAAATTTGCCGATCCCGAAGAGTCTGCAGAAGTTGAGGATCTTGTACGGCGCTGACGCCGTGACCGATGCGCTGCGCTCCCAATTCTTCGATCGCGTACCAGATCGCATCGGGTCCCGCCGACTCACCTGCATGAATCGTTATTTTTGCTCCCTGCTTCTTGGCTCTTTGGAATGCTCTTCGAAAAAGCGAACCCGGAAACTCCTGCTCATTTCCGGCAAGGTCTAGACCAACAAATCGGGTTCGGTTTTCCAGGAAAAAGTCGACCGTCTTTTCGGCACCCTCAGGCCCATAGTCGCGACTAATGATGCAAATCAGACCTGCTTTAAATCCTGGAAGTTTCTGCGAGGCTTCTCGAATGCCGGACTCAAAGGCAGAAAGAATATCCTTCCAGGAAAGCTCGGGATGGAATTCATTTACAAACGAGGGCGAGTAGCGAAGCTCAACGCGACGGGTTCCTTCAGCATAGATATCCTCGCAAACCTCTCGCGCTACACGCTCTAAAACTTCCGGTCGATCTAGCACTTTCTGACAAATCTGAAAGCTGGCCAAAACCTCCGCCAAATCTCTCATCGGCTTACGAATAAGCAGTTTATTGAGAAAGCTCTGAAGGGATGTCGAGCTTGATTCAATGCCCTTTTTTTGAGCGAGTTCGAGTAAAGTCGAGGGACGAAGTGAGACGTCGAGGTGACGATGAAGCTCAGTCTGAAAAAGGGTATTCATGGGCTTAGGAGTTCATCCCATAATGTGTGCGCCGCTATCGACGTACATGGTAGATCCTGTGATGTGAACTCCCCCCGGTCCGCAAAGAAACCCGCCAAGGCGGCCGACATCCTCTTGATGGATCGTTTCTCGCAATGGAGTGTTCTCCGCAGCGGCCGCTAACATCGATCTGAAATCACGAATTCCAGCGGCAGCGAGGGTTTTGACTGCCCCGGCAGAGATTGCATTGACGCGTATTTTCTTTGGCCCGAGGTCCCAAGCGAGATATCGAACGCATGCTTCCAGTGCGGCCTTGGCAACTCCCATGACATTATAGTTAGGCACCACTTTTTCAGCGCCATAATAAGACAAAGTCAGGAGGCTTCCGCCTTGCGTCATGAGCGGCTCGGCGTATCGTGCAAGGGCGACGAGCGAATACGCGCTCACGTCCATCGCCACGCGAAAACCCTCACGGGAAGTATCGACGAACCGTCCTTCGAGGTCCTCTCGATTCGCAAAAGCCACGGAGTGAATGACAGTATCGAGTTTGCCCCATTTTTCACCGAGCTTTTTAAAGAGAAGCTCCATCTGTTGGTCGTCAGATACATTACAAGGCTCAACGATCGTTGCGCCTATGCTCTCGGCCAGAGGTCGGACTCGCCTTTCTAGGGCCTCTCCAAGGTAGGTGAAAGCCAATTCAGCGCCGCCCTGATGAAGTTCGCGGGCAATTGCCCATGCCAGGCTGCGTTCGTTAGCAACTCCAATAATCAAAGCTTTCTGCCCAGCATAGGGACGCTCTGCCCAATAACGCTCGTTCGTAGTACTCATGGTGCCCCGACCTTCGCACATCCCCCTTGGTCGGGCAACGGATTGCTGGTATTTTCCCGCCAAATGCAATGCGTTTTCAGACCCAAAGAGAAGCTGAACTGGGTGCTACAGGAGTTCTCAGGCCCTGATGCCCGCGACTTTTTGCATCGAATGACGACCGTCAATGTTCATCGACTTGCGCCGGGAGATGGTGTTTCGGGTTTCTTTCTGTCATCGAATGGTCGGATTCGAGCGCAGTTCTTCCTGGGATGCATCGCCGACGATCGTTTTGTTTTCGAGTACGATGCCGGCAAAGATCAGAAATGGACATCAGCCCTCGTGGAGACCATTGAGCAATTTACTTTTGCAGAGAGGCAGAGGTTGGCTCCTCCTTCGAATCTCGAGTGCCTGTGGATTTTTTGTAACGCTGCTACCGAAATTTCATCCCACCCGCAGCTCTCTGAATGCGTGGTCTTAGATCACGGAGCGCACGATTTTGGGTCGAACTGGATCAGTGTCTGGGGAGATACTCATCAGATTGAGGCATGGAAAGCCACCCACGCTG
>JAGWZD010000312.1 GCA_018968995.1 Bdellovibrionales bacterium | reverse complement strand
CTCAGATAAGCTATCCATGACGCTTGCCGACTGGGTCGTAACCTCGGGGCATAAATTGGGCGCATTTTCTGGCACCGGCGTCCTTGCATTTTCAAGTCGGGCTCGCCCCCTGTTAGAAGCTTGTCCTAGTTTTGCAGGAACACAACAGTTTGGACTTCGCGCAGGAACCGAAAATCTCATCGGCGCATGGTCGCTAGGCGAGGCGGCGCACTCTGAGATCTGGGCTGACCCTAGAATTCGAACTCTTCGTGATGAACTGGAATTTAGAATCGTCCGAGAGATCCCTGATTGCATCATTCAAGGAAAAGATGTGGCAAGAATAGGCAATACGCTGAACGTTAGCTTTAGTCAGGTGCCAGAGAAAGCTCTTCCATTGACTGACCTTCTGGACTTAGAAGGATTCTCGGTGAGCGCTGGATCGGCTTGCTCTAGTGGCACTCGAAAGCCCTCGCATGTTCTCAGGGCCATGGGCCATAGTGTTGAATTAGCTTTAGCAACACTTCGTATCTCAATTTCACCGGAAAGCACTCAGACGGATCTTCTGGAGCATTTTTTGCCGGCTCTTAAACGTTCTGTCGAGCGAGTGAGAAAGTCCGCATAAATCTCATGATCGCATCTCCATCCTCCAGTAAGGTGCTCTTAGGGTTTACAGGAGGCATTCGAAGCTCGGTAACAGCCATGCTTCTAAAAACGCAAGGAGCCGAGGTTTTCTCAGTATTCTTAGACTACGAAGGATCTCCCTGGGAAATGCGTTGTGCACGAGACTCTAAACAACACGCATTAGAACAGGCGGCGACTCTTGAGATTCCTTTGGTCACTGTGCCGGTTTCATCGATCTTTGAAGCTCTGGTTGCTGATTCCTATCTGCATCATGTCTTAAGCCGGAAGACGCCGCAGTCCTGTCTGTTTTGTCATCAACGAATTCTGTTCCCAGTACTTGCGAAAGTGGCTGAAGAACGGGGCATTGCCTCTATCGCAACCGGGCACCGCGCGATTCTCAACCGAGGGCAACTCGAGAAAACCTCGGCAAAGGATGATCAGTCCTCTTGGCTGGCATTTCTCAACCGTGAACTCTTGGCCCGCATTTCTTTACCTTTGGGGTCGCTTTCAGATTCTCAGATTGAGAAGCTGGCTCGGGAGATTTCACCGAGTTGGCCTGAAGCGTCGCATGCCCCGCGCCTGCAGTGCCAGATTTCAAAGGACAGATGGTTACAATGGTCTAAAATGAGGGCGCCGCAGGGAATGATTGTCCCCGGCCCCATCACACACCTCGACTCGATAGCAGTAGCCGAGCATCGAGGAATTCTAGAAAATCCTCTGGGGTCTACCCTAGAGATCCAAGAGAAGGGCCCGCTGGTCGCATGGGATTACGACCCAAACAGCCATGTTTTGAAAGTAGAAGCTCCATCCAACTCTAGAAAAGGCGAAATCCTGATAGAAGGATTAAATTGGATCGACCCAGCGCCTCCTGCGGCTACTATCAGTGTCGATGTTCAGGTTCAAAGCGCCGGACTATTTACGGCGAGCGAGACAACCTCAGAGGGAACTCTTTTCTTTCACCTAGAGAATGAGGCAAGACTCACTCTGCGAAAACCGATGACTCTTTTGATTCGAGGCACGCCTTTGATCTTTAGTTCAGAAAATCGCATCCTCGGTGCCGGGTGGATCGCATGAGCTCAAAGCGATACCGAGTTCAGTCTTTGGGCTGTAAAGCTAATTTTGTCGATGGCCAGATCATCGAGAAACTCTTGCAAGATCGAGGGTGGACGCCAGCTTTGCAGAACGAGGACGCTTCGCTCTGTATTGTCAACAGCTGCACAGTAACCGACGAGGCTGATCGCCAATCACGAAAGTTAGCCTCTCGCATGGCTTCAAAAAATCCTAACTCTTGTGTGGTGATCACAGGATGCGCTGCTGAAGTCGACCCTGAGCGACTCGCTGGAACGCCAGGGGTTCGTTATATCATTGGCAATAGTGATAAACCTCGATTAGTGGACCTTCTACTCGAAGAAATCAGCTCCGATCGATCGAGCTTTAAGGACTCTCAGGCTCGAATTCTGGGGCAGGTTCACGGATACCCCGAGATGGCCTCGAAGCATCCAATGGATCGAGACTGGCCCGATGCTGAGGCCCAGTTCCCACAAGGCGTTCAACTGGAAGTGGGAAATACGTTGCGGACGCGAAGCTTTCTCAAGATCCAGGATGGTTGCAATTCTTTCTGCACTTTCTGTGTGATTCCGTATGGAAGGGGGCCCAGCCGAAGCCAGCCCGCAGAGCAGGTGGTTCAACAAATTCTAGGATTGATCGAAAAGGGCGCTAGGGAAGTGGTGTTAACAGGAACCAATATCGGAGACTACGGCGCCGACTGGGGCGAGGAGGCTCCGAATGGGGTAAAGTTGGCGCAACTGGTGGAACGGATTCTCAAAGAAACCTCTCTTGAGCGACTACGTCTGAGCTCGCTCGATCCAACTGAAATCACTCCTGATTTAATTGACTGGGTGAAAAAATCGAATAGCCGGCTTTGCCCACACTTTCACGTCAGCCTCCAGAGTCCTCACTCCAGAGTCCTTAGGGCTATGAAACGTCGGTATACTTTTGTTGAAGTTGAGCGCTGTCTCAACGCCATTCGCGAGCAGCTTCCGGAAGCCTTTATCGGTATGGACCTGATCACGGGATTCCCTGGAGAGACCCCCGAGGAGTTTGAAAAAACCTGCTCGCAGCTCCAGGAACTTCCCTGGACCCGTCTTCATGTTTTTCCTTACAGCGAACGCCAAGGCACTCCGGCCACTCGCATTCCCGGAGCAGTTCCCCTCCAAGAGAGGCAACGGAGAGCCAAAGTCCTCTTAGAGCTGAGTAGAAAGCGGCAACGGGAACACTATGAGCGCCGAGTTCGGGAATCCGGGGGACAGTTTGGAGCCGTTCTGATCGAACGCCCTGTTCAGCTGAGTGCGTCTGGAAATGCCTCAAGAGCCTCTG
>JAGWZD010000311.1 GCA_018968995.1 Bdellovibrionales bacterium | reverse complement strand
ATCTTTTCGAACCTGCTCCGGATCAAGCAACTGTCCGGGCTGAGAGGCAATCTTCGCAAGAACAGCTGGCTCTTCGATTCGCTTGAGGCCAACCACTTGGATTTTTGAAATGATTCCCGCTTTTGAAGCTTTGCTCGCAGGCGCTGCAAATGTTTGCGTGCCAGCGAGAAAAAGGCTCGCCAGCAGCAAAGCTTTGAGTACTGCCCACCAGGAATGAAGAAGCGCCGAGCCAAATCGAATCACAAGCCCCTATGTCTAGGGGTCAGCAGGTGGAAAATCAACCGACAAACACACCATCTTTCATAGGCATAACGCGATGCATCTTTTTGGCAAGTTCCATATCGTGTGTCACCAGGAGAACAGACACCCCTGTTGTCTTATTCAGGCGGTTCAGCAAATCGAGAACCATGGCTGAATTCGCGGAATCCAGGTTCCCAGTGAGTTCGTCGGCCAGTAAGATTTTGGGCCTCATAATGACCGCGCGAGCTATAGCCACCCGCTGCTGTTCACCACCTGAAAGCTCACTAGGACGATGCGACAAACGATGACCTAGCCCGACAAAACCTAAAAGCTCTTTTGCCTGAACTTCAGCCATGGCCGGGCTCATTCCAGCAATCAAGGCAGGTAGCGAGACATTTTCCAGCGCCGTGAACTCGGGCAACAAATAATGAAACTGAAATATAAATCCCAAAGAGCGATTTCTGAAGTGTGCTAAATCTCGCTCTTTCAGTCCAAAAATGTCCTGTCGTTTTGGACCAAAAAAAACTTTGCCTTCAGTAGGCGACTCGAGGGTTCCAAGAATGTGCAGTAACGTGCTCTTGCCCACCCCAGATGCCCCAGTGATAGCAACCATTTCACCAGCTTGTATCTGAAAGTCCACCCCTCGAAGGACCTCAATCTCAACTCCGCCCTTTTTAAAAACCTTCTTGATGCCCTGAGCCTGTAATAAAATTTCAGACATCGACAATTCCCTCCAGGGGAGAACGACGAGCAACGCGTAAAGCCGGATAAAGTGTTGCCATCAAGCAAATCAATAAAGCTCCAAGAACAATCCAAAAGACTTCACTCCAGCGAGTAACCACCGGTAAGAAACCAATGTAGTAGATATCTGGCGGAAGCTCGATCACCCGGCTTCTTGAGAGAGCTTGGTTCCCTAAGAGACCGAGCCCTGCACCAGCGGACGCACCAATGAGCCCTATCCCACTGCCGATCACCACAAACAATTTAAAGGCCTGCCCCGATGAGAATCCCATCGCTTTTAGAATAGCCAACTCCCTCGTCTTGTCGTGCATGAGCATCATCAGGGTGCTTACGACGTTAAAAGCTGCGACAAGAATAATCGCTAACAGAATCACTGAAATAACTGCCTTTTCCAATTGTATGGCATAAAACAGGTTACGATTCAGCTGACCCCAGTCCTTTGCTCGAAATGGATAACCAAAACTCTCCGAAAGTCGGTCCGACGCCCAACGCGACTTACTCCCATCCTTCAATCGAATTTTCATCGAAGTGGCCTGCCCCGGGGCACCCAGGACTTCTCGAAGACGACTTAGGGGTGCAAAAACAAACTTCGAGTCGTACTCGTACATTCCCATCTTTACGATTCCAGTGACCTTCGCAGGAACGATTTTAGAACTGCTCGTCGCATCCAAATCGCCCTCCGAAAAAGGAATCACAATCCTGATAGAGTCACCGACCTTCGCACCAATTCGACTTGCCAAAGCATCTCCGAGCGCCACCTGAAGCTGGTCTCCGGTCTGCTGAACCGGTGCTGCTCCTTCAATTAAACGCCGAGGAACCTCGGTGACTGCACCAGCGGCGGTCCAGTCGAGTCCCTCTACAACCGCTCCTGCCACGTTATCTGGTCCCGAGACCATCAATTCCATCACTAACGAGGGTGAAATTGCGCGCGCTTCGGGAATGACTTGGCGAATCTTTTGCTCAATTTGTTCAATATCCGAAAAGGGCTCCGCACGTGAGTACAGAACTAAATCACCATGCATTCCGGTGATCACGCGTTGAAGCTCGCCCTCAAAACCATTGATCACACTGGTCACCACGGTCAGAGCCAAGACCCCAAGCGCCACACCCACGACCGAAACCCATGTGATCAAGGAAATAAAGGCGTCAGAGCTTTTAGAGAGCAAAAACTTCCATGCAAGAAGCCTAAGCACCTGGGCGTTGCGAGACATGCCCCTATCTTGCCATGGGTCGCATCTGCGGGAAAAGGATCACATCGCGGATACTTGGAGAATCTGTGAACAACATGACCATTCGATCAATGCCAATTCCCTGACCCGCGGTCGGAGGCAGGCCGTACTCGAGTGCCGTCACGTAATCCTCGTCCATATCGCAAGCTTCATCATTTCCCGCGTTCTTAGCGTCTACTTGATCAAGGAATCGGGCCCGCTGGTCTTCAGGATCATTGAGTTCTGAGAAGGCATTAGCCATCTCGCGTCCGTAAACATAGAGCTCAAACCGATCTACAACAAAAGGATCCTGATCACTCTTGCGTGATAGGGGCGATACATCCAAAGGATAATGGGTCACAAACGTTGGCTGAATTAGGTTCCTCTCCACCTGCTCGTCGAAGATCACCATCATGAGCCCGCCTGTGGAATCCTTGGGGTTCATGGGAAGCTGGTTAGCCGCACCATAGGCGAGCAGTGCCTGCCGATCCCGAAGCTTCGCGCGGTCTTTAAAATCCGTATATTGAACAATCGCGTCTTCAACAGAGATACGCTTCCAGTGCCCCCCTAGCTCGATCGTTGCCCCTTGATACTGCAAAGTGGTTGTCCCGAGAACCCGCTCAGCCACGCGCTGAAAAAGCTTCTCTGTGAACAACATGAGGTCTTCATAGGTCGCATAGGCCTGATAGAATTCCAGCATCGTGAATTCTGGATTGTGCTTGATCGAGATGCCTTCATTTCTGAAGTTACGATTAATCTCGAACACACGATCAAGGCCACCGACGACTAGTC
>JAGWZD010000310.1 GCA_018968995.1 Bdellovibrionales bacterium | reverse complement strand
TCCCGAGTCCCAGGACGCTGCTGATCGATAGCGAACAGCTGGATTCAGGTGAAGCTCTGGATGATGACTTTCGGGAAGTCGCTTCCACAGAGATAGAGCAGTTTAAGCGAGAAATTGTAGAACGTTCCGGAGATCGTAAACGGGCTGAAAAGCTCCGGGATGAAGACCTCCTTCGTGAGGTCATGAACACTGTTGGGAAAAAAGGGCGGTTGGGCGGAAATATTCGCTGTGTCGTTTCCGTTTCCATGCTCACAGAAGGCTGGGATGCCAATACCGTTACCCACGTGCTTGGGGTTCGAGCCTTCGGAACTCAGCTGCTCTGTGAACAGGTCATTGGACGAGCGCTCCGGCGACAATCCTATGTTCTGAATGATGAAAATAAGTTCGATGTCGAATACGCGGATGTTTTCGGCATTCCCTTTGATTTCACCGCCAAGCCCGTGATCGTTAAGCCGCCACCCCCTACCAAGGCAGTCCAGATCAAGGCCGTCCGACCGGAGCGAGATGCTCTGGAGATTCGGTTTCCTCGAGTTGTCGGGTATCGGGCGGAACTTCCGGAGGAAAAAATCAGCGCGAAGTTTAATGAGGATTCCGTTCTTGAGCTTACGCCAGATATGGTCGGACCCTCCCGTACTCACAATCAAGGCATCGTCGGAGAAGGGGTTGAGCTGGATTTAGCTCATACAGGGAAACACCGAACGTCCGAGATTGTCTACCACTTGACCCGGCGTCTCCTCCTCACCAAATGGCACGATCCGGACGAGCAGATTAAATTCCACCTTTTTCCCCAGCTTAAAAATATCACCCAGCAATGGTTGGAATCGTCCCTCCAGTGTAAGGGAGGGACGTACGCGGCTCAGCTCCTTTATCAAGACCTGGCAGACATGGCCTGTGAAAGAATCATGGCCGGAATCAGCCGGTTTTATGAAGAGGATCGCCCGATTAAGGCCATGATCGATCCATACAATCCCGTCGGATCAACTAACCATGTCAATTTTAGCACCTCCAAGGAGCATCTTTGGACCACGGACGCGCGGAAATGTCATATCAACATTGCGGTATGTGACAGCGGCTGGGAGCTCGAATTCTGCCGGGTGATTGAGTCCCACCCGAAGGTTCTTCGGTACGTGAAAAACGATGGATTGGGATTTTCCATACCCTACCGATACGGCTCCGAGGTGCGGGACTACCGACCGGATTTTATTCTTCACCTCGATGATGGCCAGGGACCCGATAACTATTTGAATCTAATCGTGGAAATCAAAGGCTACCGGCGTGAGGATGCGAAGGAAAAAAGAGCTACCTCCCAAAACTACTGGGTGCCCGGGGTCAACAATCTTCAAAGATATGGACGCTGGGACTTTCTTGAGCTTAACGAACTCTATACATTGGAAAGTGAGTTCGGTAAAAAAACGGAAGAGATGCTCGTTCAATCCATCAATTCAAAGACAAAGAAGATATAAGTATGGCAAGAAAAGCTAAAATCACCCCAAGTTCCGGAACAAAGTCCGTCGAATCCATTCGTCACCAGGAGGCTAAGCGACGGAATATTCCCACGGCTGAGCTTCATTCTGTAGTAAACGAGACCGTTCAGCAACCCATTCAGCTAAAATATCCTCGCAACCCGGATCTCGATCCTCAGCTAGTTTGGCGGGGCAAGGATCAACAGGACTGGAGCGAGTTGGTTGTTCCCGCCCCGCCTCTTTACATTCAGGAGAAAGTTCACCCCAAAGCCTTGATTGACGAGCTACTTAGGGAAAGTAGCGAGAGGCAGCGTGAAACGGGCAACCTCACTCCCGATCTTTTTAACGATTTTAACGGCATTCCCAAGGGGGCAGATAAAACCGAGTTTTACCAGCACGATCAGAACTGGAGCAACCGGATGATCCTTGGGGACTCTCTGCAAGTGATGGCCAGCTTGGCCGAGCGCGAGGGCCTGCGCGGCAAGGTGCAGTGCATCTACTTCGACCCGCCCTACGGCATAAAGTTCAACAGTAACTTCCAGTGGTCTACTACCAGCCGCGACGTGAAAGACGGCAAGTCTGATCACATCACGCGTGAGCCTGAGCAGGTCAAAGCCTTCCGAGACACATGGCGTGACGGTATCCACAGCTACCTCACCTATTTGCGGGATCGGCTCACTGTTGCCCGGGATCTCCTCGCCGACTCCGGATCCATCTTCGTGCAAATCGGTGATGAAAACGTTCACCGGGTTCGGCAGGTCATGGATGAGGTGTTCGGAGAAGATAATTTCTTTAGCTTGATCACCGTCAGAAAAACGCTTCCTCTAGGGTCTTCTGGCCTTGGCGGAGTGTCCGACTTCATTGTTTGGTACGTCAAGAATCGAGATAGCGTTAAGTATCGACAACTCTTTGCAAGCAAGGGAGATGAACAAGACTCACCTTATCGACAAATCTTGAAAGATGGCGTGTCTATTCGTAAAGCGACCCCAGAGGAAATAGCTAAACCATCAGGATTATCTAAGGGTGAACGTTTGTTTAGGTACGATAAATTAACCTCTTCTGGATACACCGCATCCTGTTTTTATGATTATCAGTTCAACGGCAAAACAATAAGGGCTCAAAACAAGAGTTGGGCAACCAATGTCACTGGAATGGACAAATTGATTAAGGCAGGACGTTTAGCGAATACAGGGGGAGGGGCCTTGCCTAGCTACTTAAGATTTCTAGAAGATTTCGCAGCGAAACCTATCCATAACATGTGGGTAGATTTTCAGGGCGCGAAAGATTTGATCTATGTTGTTCAAACAAATATTGGGATCGTTCAGCGCTGCATTTTGATGGTGACTGACCCCGGGGACCTCGTGCTGGACCCTACCTGTGGCTCTGGTACCACGGCCACCGTCGCTGAGCAGTGGGGCCGCCGCTGGATCACAATTGATACATCTCGCGTAGCGCTGGCACTGGCCCGTGCCCGCATCATGGGCGCGCGTTATCCCTTTTACCTGCTGGCCGATTCCCGCGA
>JAGWZD010000309.1 GCA_018968995.1 Bdellovibrionales bacterium | reverse complement strand
ATGCAGGTACGTTTAGCCGAAAGCAGGCTGAATATTTAGAATATCATAGAGACACGATCCTGCTTCAGGCACGAAGCTAACTAGTGAATTAGTGATCCAGGGTTATATGAGGCAACGAGTCTATCCGTCATCCTCGTGCGCAGGGTTAATTCTCAATGGGGAATGTGTGTCAGCGCCCAAGGCTTCCATCTCTCGAGGATATCGCTCCTTCGGCCATGTCCAAAAAGGATGTGAAAGACCATGAGCAACCGAAAACCGAGGAGCGAGAGTCTTCGCATCCTCACCCCAGATTTTGATAGCATTCTCGGGTTGGGGCAACGGGTAAAGCTCGGGATCTAGGTCAAAAGCATGGAGGGCATTCCTGATGGCCTTCGCATATGGCACGCTACACCAACCCCCGCCCCCAATGAGTACCTCAAGGTTTCTGAATTGATGCGGAATAAAGCGTGTTTTAGCTTCTCCAAGAGCTACCCGTATTGCCAACTCCAACTCCTCGACGAGCGAATGCTTGGCCGCATTAATACGGGTTTCGTGGACTACAAATCTCGCATCATGCTCTTTGCAGGCACGAAGTTCTGCGAGCAGTGTTTGATCAAGGTTAGTTCCTAGTGCCCGCAACTCAATTTGGCTTGAGCCGGTAAACGACACCCGTGCGGAAGCGTAGTTCATCTGCTCTCCGAAGAATTCCGGCTCAGGATAAAGAAAAACGCTCAGGTCGACCGTACCAGCCCCCACATCCATAAAAAGATAAAGGCCGGGTCTACCGGCGCGGCTAAGGCGGTAGGTAAGTACGTTGGCAGTAACTTCTGCTAAGAAGAAACAGTCGTCTCTGCTCACGTGCGATTCAATGGCGGCCTGAATGTCTATCAGGGATGTGTCCTGGTGTCCGGAATGGGCTCGCTCAACCGCCCAAAAAAGGCACTTTCTGAATCGGTCAAGGATTGCTTCTTGCTGTGCATCCTCTGCCGGAACAGACATCTGAAAGTAGACTCGATCTTCAGAATGAGTGCCAAAGTCTGGCCACTTCGACTGTGCGAACTTAAGAGTATAAATAACAACGTCCCTTAAGTAGCATCCAACCATAGCTTCAATATATTTCTCAAAAGGATAAGTGAACCTCTGCCCGTTGAACTTCCAAAATAATCCCCCCCCCTGAAATGGGGTTCCTCGACACTTTTCCGTTAAGGCCATCTTCAAATAGGAAATGGCCGCTTCATTAGTCGGACCATCGTAACCGATCGGATTGAAGAGTTGATTGTCACGTAGATAAAGCACCGAAGGGAGAAAAAAAACTTCCTTGCCACAGTGTGAAAAAGAAACAGCATACAGTTCCTCAGTCGTTGTGTTCCTGATCATCGCCTTAGTAAACGCGGTTCCAAAGTCGATTCCTGCAGAAAGAAGGAAAGGGGTGGAACGTGCCATTATGTCGCTTCAACCTTTATTACGCCGGCTCCAATCTCTGAAATCTCAGGGGAAAATATTGCTCGATTCTGTAGTTCAGTAATTCGATGAAGCCGACGCTCTTGATCTTTCTCCATGTTAGACTCAATAAGTCGGAGCATAGCTTGCTTGCGCCCCTTTTCCTTCATGGTAGCGAGGCGCTGCTGATCAATCGACATGCGGCGGTCAAAATGCCGGGCAACTTGTGCTACCTGAATCTGAAGTAGTCCTGAATTCCGTACTTCGAAATCACGGCATGCTTGATCAAACAACAACGCAAACTGTTCCTTGATGCGAGCCTGAACGGCCAACCATGACTCCTGTTCGACCTCAGCAAGATCCCAGCGATCGGATTCCTGCAGTGCGAGTCCTAAAAGCTTCTCTGCCTCAAGTGGTGGCCAAACTTCTCCCGTTGTCATATTGGAAACACCAAAACAAAGGTGCTCCTGTTTCCGAAGGCCAACAAGGGTCCAGCGTTCGATGCGGTACGAGTATATCCCAGCCAACAGTTTGTTCGTTCTCCATCTGAAGGCTGCTAGGGGATGGACTCCGCCAGAGGCGCGCTCGTTTCGACTCGTGATCCAGCGAATGAGTGGGGAAAGGTGGTTGTGCAGCGGAAACTTTGTACCCAGTTCCCGGTTCTTCGCCACCTCCGTGTTAAAAGTTCCCCAGACTTTCCGACCCAAGATGCCCGGATGACTAGGATATTTACCCTGTTCGATAAAATCCCGGAGTGAAACCATTGCTTCCATTGTAAGCTCAATGGAAAAACAGCCAGCGCAGGGTGTGTGCCAGATTTCGCGGCACCCGGTAAAATTACGAGAAAAAAAGTCCTTCAAGTAGATTTCGAGATCTTGCGGAGTAATGAATCTTCGCATGTCGCGCTGACGTCCAACTCGAGCTGAGATGTAGTCGCCGTGGGCCAATAGTGTTCCTCCCGCCTTCTCAAGCTCTCGCATCTGCTCCATACGAGTGCGCACGGCGCGCTTCGTTTGGTCGATCATTTGTTCTTCTTCTTCGGGCGTTAATTCCTTGCTCAGTAGCCCCCGGCGAAGCTTTTCCTCCTCTTGGCCAAGAACAGCTTCCAAGTCCCCGATACTATTTTTGAAGCTTTGCAGCTTTACGTGTAATTTACTGTAAACCCGATCCTCTATGGTGTTTGCCACCTTTAGGTGAACAATAGTAAGTGTTTTGGATTTCTGTCCTACACGATCGATACGACCGATCCGCTGCTCGACGCGCATAGGATTCCACGGCAGGTCGTAGTTGACCAGGACGTTGCAAAACTGGAGGTCAATTCCCTCGCTCCCGACCTCTGAGGAGAGAAGGATCTGAATCGATTCATCCCGCTCAAAGTCAGCCAGAATCCCGTCCCGTGCAACTTGCGGCACGCCGCCATGGATGACAGAGCAGCTAATTCCATCAGATTTAAGTCTCCGTGCAAGGTAGTTGAGCGTTCCTTTGAAAAAAGAAAAGAGCACAGCTTTTCCTTGAAGTTGCGTGATGATGTAATCCTTAAGGGCACGGTACTTCGTGTCGTTGATTTCAAAGTCAAAATGTCTGAG
>JAGWZD010000308.1 GCA_018968995.1 Bdellovibrionales bacterium | reverse complement strand
TTTCTACGGAGAAGCCGAAACAACTTGTCGAATGCCAGTTGAATTAAATCAATGCAAAGAGAAAGTCGAAGTGAACTATAGGAACGGCAACGATGGCCTTACGCTTGCTAAAAGCGTTTGGAACGCAAACACGATCCGATTCAATCTGAATCAAGTCCTGTTAGATCCCAAAGGCAAATGGTTTGACGAAAGTTATGTCAAAGAGATTCAGCGGGCCGTTGCTCTTGCTCGTGGTCGAGGATTTAAGGTAATCGCTGCCATCTTTGATGGGCCAAATCAAAATGGACCCCCATTTTTTAGGGATCGAGCGCCACCACGGCCCATTGATACAGACGTGAGTCTCCGCGCCATTCAAACGCTTACAAATCTTTTTGGAAACGATGAAGGTGTTTTCCTAGAGTTCCTAAATGAACCTTATCTGCCTCAAAAAGATAATCTCGAAAATTCTTTTAAGATTTGGATCAACGGTGGAACAAGCCCGAGTGTCGCTTGGGAAGGAGCAAAGTTCGTTGGCGTGAACGCCATGATTGATGCCGTCAGAAAACTCGGTGGAAAAAATGCGATCATTATTCAGGGAATGCGAGGTCGACTCGATGAAATCCCGATAGCTCAAGTCAAAGATCCTTTAAATAAACTTATTTTTGCAGCTCATCCCTTCATGAATGAACTTAATTGGCACAAAACGCTGGGACTAATGGCAAAGGAACGGCCCGTAGCGATTACCGCCTGGGGTTTCAGCACACAAGACCTTTGGTGCCACCAGTATCAAGGAGTCAGCAAAGCATTTGAGGCGGTGGACTATTTCCAGAAGAGAAATCTGGGGGTCATCATGTTTGGAATGGACGCAAAGTATTCAGCGATCCGAGACTTCGAGTCGACCGAGCCAGCAAGACCCACTGAAATAGACTTCCTGAGTTCCAATTGCTCTGACAAAGATAAAATCGGTCGCAGCGGTAGCCTCATTCAAGCACTTTTTAGAGATAGATTTCAGTTAACAGAAGCCGAAAATAGGGCCCCAAGCATCAAGCCGGTTTCGGACATAAATATCACTGTGGGCAAGCCTGTTAAATTCAAAGTCATTATTGACGATCTCGATATCGACCCGGTCAGTCTTCGCATCTGGTGGAATGACGGAACTGTAGATCCTTCACCCGAGGGATTATTGGACACTAAACATAATATGGAACCAAGAGAAGTAAAGATCCTGGTTAAGGGAAAAGACGAGCCAGAGATCGATCAAAACTTCCCGGTCTTCACCGAGAGGTCCACTTACCTCGCTGAACACACTTACAAGAAATCGGGGAAATATGAGGCCAGGGTCGTGGCTTTTGACTCCAAAGGTTCAAAAGCTGAGCAGATCATTCGAATAAATGTGTCTTCCCGCTAGAAGTCAAGGCCCACTAAGTAAAGTTTGATAACGCCTGGAGCTCAGCCTTTTCCAGGGCGTCGCTCAACACTGACACAGTTGAACTGCTTGAAATTATCAATAAAATTTTCCCATAAGGAGTACGTACGATAAGAATGATTGTGGCTTCAACTCCTCGAGTCTCATGGCGTCTATTCCTCTTCTCGACCTGCTCCGTATTATGCTCAAACTTAAATATGTCGTACGCTTTCGACTGTCAGCCTGGTTTTCCGAAACTTTTTATGAGCTGCGATCAACTCAAAGCAGCTGTCAATAACCCACTCGAAAAGTTTAAAAATGAACTAGTGACAAACGCAGGAGTTTGGTTCGACAAGCGTCCTCAACCTTTCACACTCAACTTTAATGCTGCGATTACCTCAGAACGGTTTCTGGAGCTCGCAGCTGGTGCTCCAACCTCGACTGTCAATCCAAGCTGGACGAATCCTGCGAATCCGGGCCATGCACGCCTCGCTCTTCGCCTCGCGGCGGCTGCCTATTTTTTACCCGACTCTGACAACAGAAAGGGTGAATATCGAAAATTTGTGAAAACTATTCTGATCGGTTGGTCAAAAAGTTTTGATAACGGAATTGATTACGGAAAATCCGCGGAAAGACACTCGAATCAACTCGAAGACGGGCTAAGATTGGGTTCAAGTCTGAGTGCTTTTGCATCCGCATATGACCTACTCGCTGCCGCTCAGGCGCTTTCACAGGCAGAGCATCAGGCGATCCAGAATTGGTTTAAAAAAGGGATACAAATCACCCGTGATAGCAACAAACTCTATATGGACTCTTGCCGCTTAAACCGGCCATTCACCTATGAAGATGGTAGTCAGAATGGACCCTCGTGTATCCGAGCACGCGGTGATAACCATGTCACCGTCGCAAATGCCGCGCTTTATATTTTGGGAGTCATGACGGGAACCTCGGCTGCTCAACAGCTGTCGATTACTGATTCAGTCTACCAAGGCGGATTCCAGGATCGGCTCAAATACGTGATTCTATCTAAGTCTCTTGCTGCATGTGATTCAAAGAGTCCGAATAAAGATATTTGCAGGAAGGACCCTCGCGATCGCTATAAAACCAACCACACGGGTGAAATCTACGACCGCTGGAGAGGGCATCAAGTTGAGCGCGTACGGGGCCTACAACTACACCGCAGCATCGACTACCCATTTTTAAATATGACATTCCTGTTTGCCCACGCTTTGGCGGCGCAACGCTCAGGCGTGAACTTAAAGGATTGGAAGGACCCAAGCACCTCCGTGTCTCTGATACGTCCGGTTGAATTTTATGGCCTCTTTCTGGAGAAGTATGGCCCTAATGAAACCCTAGCGGAAAAGCTGAAGGGCGAATATATTTCAGAACCGAACTACTCGAGCATGAGCTATTGTGTAGATGCTTTTGGAAATCTTCTCACTGCAAGCCAGTGCGGATCGATGAAAAGCCACCTCTCGCCGTGGTTCTACTACTCCTTCGCTGGCGCAAACGCGCTCTTCCGGCACGACTCATCGGTGAAAGCAAGGATACAAAAAAGCCTAAAAAACGCAGTCGCAGTAAACCACCCCTACTCCGCCCATATTCTACCATTTGAGCCGGCTC
>JAGWZD010000307.1 GCA_018968995.1 Bdellovibrionales bacterium | reverse complement strand
TTACGGGACCCAACCCTGACAGTCAAACGCTGAACTCGAGATCTGCGGGGGTGGCTCGAAAAACTCCTGTGTTTCAGTTTTTTCTGAGCGCCGGCGGCCACGTGTGTCCCCTAGCTTGGTAGGATCCTGGACGCCCACTATCCACGTCAGACTCCCTCGAAAATGCCTTAAACTGAGACCAAATTCATGGAAGATCTTTAAATTAGTGAAAGGAAACTGGGTCACTAGGCGGTCGGCTCGGCTGCATTCAGAGACCCCTGAGCCGGCAGCCAAGCGGTACTCTACTTGTACGGTTGTCCCTGATGGCCAGCGTACCGTCTGAGGCAGGACTCCCCAATTGGACCACCCTGACCCTACGGTATAACGGGCTTGGATCGTGGATCGTTGAGCGAGCGAATGAAGCATTCGGTGGGGCTCGGGAAGGTAAGCTCGGCCGTTACCCTGCAAATAGGCTCTCTGCTCAAGCCAGGTCGTCACCTCCAGATCGACCTTGGCCTCCAGAGTGAGCTGAAGCGGGCGAAAGGTCTCGTTCCGCCACTGCTCCTGGCGAATGATGCCACCGACGCTAAGCCCGAAGTCCTGCCTCAGCCCGGGCTCAGGGGCCGGCAGTCCCGATAAGACTCGAATAGACAGCTCTAGAGTTCGGGACTCTCCCGAGTCCTGAAATCGAAGCAACACATGGCAAACCGTGGAGGGGTCGCGCTTTTCTCCTCGCTGACCAAAAATCGAGTGAAGCGGGATGATGCCCAAGTCATTTTCAAGATCCCACTCCAGCCTTTGAGTGGGACTCGACTCCTCCACCTCTCCATCAGGGCGAACGCAACGAAACGACCAATCCCCAGATCTTAAACCCCGAAACTGAACCAATAGGATCGAACTCGGTTCATCGGGCCAGGGCAAGGCCTCAGAAATGGCTGCTCGAGAAGCCTCTACCACCGTTCGATAAGAGACCCCGTCACCGAGGCTCCACCGTGAATGCGGGTTTGAGCCGCTCTCAGGGCGAGCCGAGCGAATCGTCCATCGAATGCCGGAAGTCTCGACCTCCGCTAAATCGGCAGACTTGCCTGGAGCTTTTCGATCTGGAATCTGGCCTAAAACCGAGCTCTCCGGAGACTCAGGGTTTGGGCGGGGCTGAACCCCACAGCCGTTCATGAGAATCCCTAAAACCAGAAGACCCGCCCACCCTAATTTTCGATGATTCATCCCGCGCTCCTTTTTTGTTTTGAGACGCTCCTCAGCAAGGGGTGTGCCTGATAAAAAAGCTGTGTTAGCGTCAAGGCCACTATGAGCGCACTAAACTCAGGCACGCCTGCCGATCTCCACGAACTCCAAGAGCCCGAAATTCACTCTGAGCTCGAGACCATGCGCCACTCCGCAGCGCACCTCATGGCTCATGCGATTCAGAGAATTTGGCCTCAAGCTAAGTTCGGCATAGGCCCGACGGTCGAAGACGGCTTCTACTATGATGTCGACTTAAACGTGAAGCTCACGCCTGAGGACCTTCCTCGTATTGAAAAGGAAATGGCGAAGATCGTTTCGGAGAATCAACCCTTCGTCCGAACTGAGCATTCCATCGACGAAGCGATCACTCAGTTCAAAAAACTGGGACAACCCTTCAAAGTAGAAATCATTGAGACTTTACGTGATTCCGTGGGTGCCAAAACCGTTTCAACTTACGGCGAAGGTGAATTTACGGATCTTTGCCGTGGCCCTCACGTCAAGCGTGCCAGCGATATCAAAGCGTTTAAGCTTTTATCGATTGCTGGCGCTTATTGGCGCGGCAGCGAGAAAAATCCACAACTGCAACGAATCTACGGAACAGCCTTTGGCTCTCAAAAAGAGCTTGATGAGCACTTAGCTTTGATCGAAGAGGCAAAAAAGCGAGACCATCGAAAACTGGGAAAGGAACTGGAGTTATTCACCTTTCTTCCGGAATCGCCTGCCTCTCCGTTTTTCTACCCTAAGGGTGCGACGATCTATAATCGTCTGGTTCAGTACATTCGCGATCTTTACGGCCCATACGAGTACTCTGAGGTCATTACGCCTCAAATCATGGACGTCTCTCTTTGGAAGACTTCAGGACATTACGACAACTACGTCGAGAATATGTACTTTACCAAAGTCGAAGAACGAGAGTTCGGCGTTAAGCCGATGAACTGCCCCAGTCATTGCATTTTATTTGGAACTCTCAAGCATTCGTACCGCGATCTCCCACTTCGCTATGCAGACTTTGGACGACTTCACCGCTTTGAAAAATCAGGCGTCACTCACGGACTCACACGCGTGCGGACTTTTTGCCAAGACGACGCGCATGTGTTCTGCACCCCCGATCAAATCGAGTCTGAAATTAGAAAAGTCGTTGAAATGATTTTCGGAACTTTTGATCTGTTTGGTTTTACCGACATGCAGATCTTTCTATCGACTCGCCCACAGAAGCGCGTAGGATCCGATTCTCTTTGGGATGAGGCTGAGTCCTCGCTTAAGCGCACACTTGATAACCTCGGACGACCTTACAAGGTAAATCCCGGAGACGGCGCTTTCTACGGACCAAAAATCGATTTTATTGTCCGAGATGCGCTGAAACGTCCATGGCAGCTCTCGACCATCCAGCTCGACTTCAACCTGCCTGAACGTTTTGACTTAAGCTACACGGCTGCCGACAACTCGGCCAAACGTCCAGTCATGGTTCATCGAGCCGTTTTGGGATCGCTCGAGCGATTTATTGGAGTTCTTACGGAACATCTCGGTGGAGCATTTCCTTTCTGGCTGGCTCCTGTGCAGGCCCGAATTGTTCCCATTAAAGACTCGCATAATGACTACGCTCATGAGTTCGCAAAAAAGCTGAAAAAATTGGGCTTTAGAGTCGACGTCGATGATCGCAATGAGTCTATGGGGCTGAAAACCCGCGAAGCGCAGACAGCCAAAATCCCGTTTTCGCTCGCCGCTGGAGACCGAGAGATTCAGGCCAACTCGTTCGCGGTTCGCAAGTATGGCGGACGTGAACAGAAGG